>DATJOV010000443.1:0-2101 GCA_035506735.1 Acidimicrobiales bacterium
CGGGGTGCTGGGCCAGGAGGTCGCCGTAGCCGCGCACCTTGAGCCCCCCGGGGTACCCGCTGTGGCGGTACACCTTCTTCTGCTCGGCCTTGCCCGCGCTCAGGACCACCTTGGCCGCGTTCACCACGATGACGTGGTCCCCGGTGTCCATGTGGGGGGCGAAGGTGGGCTTGTGCTTGCCCCGCAGGACCGAGGCCACGGTGGTGGCCAGGCGGCCCAGCACCAGGCCGTCGGCGTCGACGACGTGCCAGCGCCGCTCGATGTCGTCCGCTCGGGGTGAATAGGTGCGCACTGCCATCCTCGTCTCGTTCCCGCCACCGGGGTGGCGTGGGTGGACGCCGCCGGAGCGAGATGCCGGCCCGCGGGGGCCGGTCCGGGGACGGGCCGCTCCTGCAGGCAACCGGGCGACAACTCTAGGTGCCCGGAGCGGCATCCGGCAAGCAGGTCCCCCGGGGCGGGGCCCGGAGGCCTCAGCGGGCGGGGCCCTCGCCGTAGTCCACGCCCACCAGGCACAGGCCGTGGGGCGGGGCGATGAGGGTGCCGCCCCGGGAGCGGTCCCCGCTGCGCAGGAGCCACACCACGTCCGAGGCCCGCCGCCGGCCCCGGCCCACCTCCACCAGGACCCCCACCATGGAGCGCACCATCTGGTGGCAGAACGAGGTGGCGGTGACGTCGACGCGCACCACCCTGGCCCCGGGGGGCAGGTCGGCCACCCCGGCCGGGCTCTCGCCCACCACGGCGTCGAGGACCCTGCGCACGATGGGGGTGTCGGGGGACGTCCCCGGCACCCGCCGGCAGAAGGCCCGGAAATCGTGCTCCCCCAGCAGGGCGTCGGCCGCCCCGGCCATGGCCCGCAGGTCCAGGGGGCCGGGCACGTGCCACGCCACCGGGGCCAGCAGGGGGTCGGGCACGGGGGCCTCGAGGAGCAGGTAGCGGTAGTGCCGGGCCCGGGCCGAGCGCCGGGCGTCGAAGCCGGGCGGGGCCGGGGACAGCGAGCGCACCACCACGGCCGGTCCCAGCATGGTGTTGACCGAGCGCTGGAGCTTGGCCGGGTCGGCGTCGGCCCGCACCTCGACGTGGACCACCTGGCCCTCGGCGTGGACCCCGGCGTCGGTGCGCCCGGCGCAGACGAGCTCCACGGTGTGCCCCACGGCCGTGGCCAGGGCGGCGCCCAGCACCCCCGCCACGGTGCGCTGGCCGGGCTGGGCGGCGAAGCCCCGGAAGCCGGTCCCGTCGTAGGACAGCACCAGGCGGAGACGGGTGGTGGTGGCGGGTGGTGGCGGGAGGGTCACCTCCGCCGACCCCGTCCCCGCACCGGCCGGGGGACCGGGGTCGGGATCGGGGCCGAAGAGGGTCAATCGACGAGCTCGATGCGGGCCATGGGGGCGCTGTCGCCCAGCCGGGGGCCGAGCTTCAGGATCCGGGTGTAGCCCCCGGGGCGGTCGGCGAAGCGGGGGGCGATCTCCTCGAAGAGCTTGTGGGCCATGTCCTTGTCCCGGATCAGCGCCACCACGTTGCGCTGGCGGTAGACGCCGCCCTTCACGGCGGCGGTGATGCACTTCTCCGCCACGGGGCGCAGGGCCTTGGCCTTGGCCTCGGTGGTCACCAGGGACTCGGCCGCGATGAGCGACGCCACCAGGTTGCCGAGCATGGCCTTCTGGTGGGCGGCGTCACCGCCGAAGCGCTTGCCCCGCCGGGGCGTGCCGCGCACGGCCGGGCCCCCTCAGTCCTTGACCCGCAGGGACAGGCCCCGCTCGTCGAGGCGCTGGATGACCTCGTCCAGGGACTTCTGCCCGAAGTTGGTGATTGCCAGGAGGTCCTCGGCGGTGCGCTCCACCAGCTCCCCGATGGTGTTGACCTGGGCCCGCTTGAGGCAGTTGCGGGGCCGCTCGGACAGGTCGAGGTCCTCGATGGCCAGGTCGAGGTCGGGCGACCCGCTGGTGGAGGTACCGACCTCCCCCAGCTCCAGGCCCCGGGGCTCGTCCTCGAGGTCGGCCACCAGGCCCACCAGCGAGCGCAGGGTGTCACCGGCCGAGGCCAGGGCTTCCCGTGGGCTGAGCGACCCGTCGGTCTCGATGTCGAGCACGAGGCGGTCGAAGTC
>DATJOV010000444.1:0-12629 GCA_035506735.1 Acidimicrobiales bacterium
GCACCCGTCGAGGACGTGCCCCGGGGCGGCGCCGGCACCGACGGCCAGCATCACCCGCTCGGGCGGGGCGCCCACGGCGACCTCGCCGCTCAACACGCCGGCCCCGGCCGCGCACACGGCGGGCTTGCCCCCCACCAGCGCCGTGATCTCCTCCGGGCGCTCGCCCAGGAGCACGTCGGGCGTCGTGGGGGCGCCGACCGGGTCCTCGAGGGCGCGGAACACGAGCTCGTACTCCGTGACGGACAGGTCCCGATCGAAGATCGGCCGGCGACCGATGAGCGTCTCGACGTTGTCTGCCATCACGTCACCCTCCGTGGTCGGGCGGCACAGTACCACCGCGACCACACCGGTCCCGGTGATGCCCCGCCGCGTCGGGGCGCCGACGGGCACAGTCCTTGTGTGCACCAGCGGCGCGTCGTACCGTCGACAGCCGTGAAGGCCCCATCCGCGGGGCGACGCGTCGGCGCGGCCCGTCGCGTGCGGTCCCGGCGTCGTTTCGGCCTGCCCGCCACCGCCGTCGTGCCCCTGTACGCGCCGCAGCGCGCCGCCCTGCGCGGGGCCGGTCCCCGGGCCGTGGCGGCGGCGGCCGAGCCCGACGGCCTGGTGGTCCTGGAGCCCGGACTGGACGGGGTGCGCCGACTGCGGGCCCGGCTGGGGGCGGGGCGCACCGTGGCGCTCGGTGTCCGGGGGCGTCCCCTGAGCGCCAAGGGCCTCGGGTTCGTGGGCATCGGCGCCGTGGCCGGGACGCTCGTGGCCCAGCCCTTCGACGTCGTGAGCTTCACGGCCCCCCTGGTGGGCCTGGTGGCGGGGGCGGCGGGCGGTGCCGGTTGCTGGCTGGCGGTGCGGGGCCGCGGCTCGGTCACCCTGGCCGTGGCCGACTGGCGTCCCGAGCTCGAGGCCATCGCCACCGTGCTGGACAACGCCGAGCGCCTGGGCCAGCCCTTCGTCTCGCCCCCCGCCCTGCGCGCCACGCTGCACGCCGCCCTGTGGCACGCCGCCCTCTCCCTCGACGAGCCCGGGGGGCACCACGTGCGGGCCGACCTCGACGAGCAGCTGGCCTCGCTCCAGGCGGCCACCGAGGGCGCCCTCATGGAGCTCGAGTCCGCCGCCATCGCGGCACGCCGGGCGGCGGTGTCGGAGCGTCTGGCCGCAGCGGTGGAGGAGCTCACGTCGTCGCTGCCAGGCCTGGGAGGACCGTCCGAGCCCGGCGCCGGCGCCGTCCCGTGAGCCCGGGGCGCGGTGGCGTGGACGGCCATCACGCCACCAGGGCGCTCGTCAGGCGGCGGTGGACGGTGCCGGCGTTGCGGATGACCACCGGCAGGGTGAGGACGAAGGCGAGCACCCGGGCCACGGCCACGTAGAGGTCCTTGGGGATGTAGTCGTCGAGCTCGCACGCGGCGAAGAGGGCCTGGGCCAGGGGCTTGTCCTCGACCACCGGCACGTGGTGCTTCATGGCCTCCTCCCGGATGCGCAGGGCCACCTCGTCCGCCCCCTTGGCCACCACCTGGGGGGCGTGGCCCCGCCCGGAGTCGTAGCGCAGGGCCACGGCGAAGTGGGTGGGGTTGGTGATGACGACGTCGGCCCCCGCCACCGCCGCCATCATGCGGGCCCGGCTGAAGCGCCATTGCTTGCGCCGCACCTCGCGTTTCACGAGGGGGTCACCCTCGGACTGGCGGTGCTCCTCCTTCACCTCCTGCTTGGTCATCATGAGGCTCTTGTTGAAGCGCCGGCGCTGGATCCCGTAGTCCACCAGGGCCAGGAGGAGCCCGACCACGGCCACGTCCCGCACCAGGCCGAGGATGGTGGAGCCCGCGTAGGTGACGACGGGGGTCATGTCCACGGGCTGGGACCCCACCAGGGTGTGGCCCAGACCGCCGACCACCTTGTAGGCCACGATCACGAGCGTCCCGATCTTGAGGGCCTGCTTGAGCAGCTGCCACAGCGACTGCACCGAGAAGAGGCGCTTGATCCCGGTGATGGGGTTGAGGCGGTCGAACTTGGGCGCCGCCGCCTTGAGCGAGAACAGGCCGCCGGTCTGGGCCAGGTCGACCACGAGCCCGATGGCGGCGAAGCCGCCGGCGATGGGGAGGACGATGACCAGGACGTCGCCGAGGCCCTTCTCCAGGACCCCGAGGGCGCCGGCCGGGGTGGGGGAGCGGGTCACCTCGAGGGCCGAGGCGAACAGGGCCGTGATCCGGGTCTCGGCCGAGCGGAACAACAGTGGCAGCAGCAAGGTGGCGGCCAGCGCCACCACCCAGCTCGACACCTCCCGTGACTGCGCCACCTGCCCCTTCTTGCGGGCGGTGGACTTGCGTTTCTTGGTGGGCTTCTCGGTGCGGTCGTCGTTGCGTGGCACGGCTCAGCGCCTCCCCATGAGCACCAGCCCGTCCTGGACGGCCCGCACCACCAGGTGGTCCAGGTACCCGGGCATGACCATGATCCCGACGGCCACGAAGAGGAACGACAGGAGGGCCTGGATGGGGAACCCCAGCACCCACACGTTGATGAGGGGGGCGGCCTTGGCCAGCATGGCCAGGCTGATCTGGGTGGCGAAGAGCACCACGATGATGGGGGCGGCGATCTCGAGGGTGGCGGTGAAGAAGGTGGCCAGGTCGGCGCTCAGGACGTTCGAGGCCTGGGCCGAGGAGGACAGGGTGAGCCCGGCCGCCCCGAACGAGGTCTCGAAGCCCCGCACCAGGAGCAGCTCGCCGTTGCTCACGAACAGGAGCACCATGGCCACCTGCTCGTAGAACTGCCCGATGACCGGGGTCTGGTTCTCCGACAGGGGGTCGATGGCGGGGGGCGGGTTGATACCGCCGAACATGTCGACCAGCCCGCCGGCCGCGCTCACGGCGCTGAGGAGCATGAGGACGCTCAGGCCCATGGCGCCGCCGGTGAGGATCTGCAGGACGATGGCGCCCATCAATCCGGCCGTGGTGGTCGGGATGGAGCCGTGCTCGATCTGGGGGACGGCCAGGATGGCCAGCCCGGCGGCCACGCCGAGCAGGGCGGTGCGGGGCACCGTGGCGGCGTTCGAGAAGGGGGGGACCACCACCAGCCAGGCCAGGGCCCGCACGAAGGCCAGGAGGAAGGCCAGGAGCCAGACGGGGTCGACGTCGAGGCGCATCGGGGACCCGCGCCGGCCTAGCCGCCGAGCAGGCTGGCGACCTGACCGTAGAGCTGGTTGACGTACCCGGTGAACTGCCCGAGCATCCAGTGCCCGGCCACCATGAGGACCAGGGCGATGCCCACCAGCTTCGGGACGAAGGTGAGGGTCACCTCCTGGATCTGGGTGACCGACTGGAACAGCGACACCACCAGGCCGATGACGAGGCTGGTGAGGAGGATGGGCAGCGCCAGCTTGGCCGTGAGGAGCATGGCCCCGCTGGCGATGTCCATGAGGTGGGCCTCGGTCACTTGAAGCTCACCACCAGGGAGTGCGTGACGAGCACCCAGCCGTTCACCATGACGAAGAGCAGGAGCTTGAAGGGGAGGGAGACGAGGGTGGGCGGCAGCATGACCACACCCATGGACATGAGCGTCGACGACACCACCAGGTCGATGATGAGGAAGGGGATGAAGATCACGAACCCGATGATGAAGCCGCTCTTGAGCTCCGACAGCAAGAAGGCCGGGATGACGGCGGCCATGGAGGCGTCGTCGGGCTTGGCCGGGTGCTCGTTGTCGACGGCCGTGGTGAGGGCCAGCTCGTCGTCACCGGTCTGCTTGAGCATCCACGACTTGAGCGGGACCTGGGCCGCGTCGTAGGCCTGGGTGACGGTCTTCTTGCCGTGCAGGTAGGGCTGGAGGCCGACGTGGTTCATCTGGCTCAGGGTGGGGGCCATGATGAAGAGGCTGAAGATGAGGGCCAGCCCGGCGATGACCTGGTTGGGGGGGGTCGTCTGGAGCCCGAGCGCCTGGCGGGTGAGCGAGAAGACGATGACGATGCGGGTGAAGCCGGTGAGGAGGATGAGGAGGGACGGGGCGATGGCGAGCAGGGTCAGCCCGATGATGATGAGGATGCTCGTCGAGGGCTTGCTCAGGCTGTTGCCCAGGTTGATGTCGATGGACGAGCCCGCGGCGAGAAGTGTCGGCATGGGGGGTTCCTGCGGTCCGCCGGCCTAGGCCCGGCGGACCGTCTTGGCCCGGATCTGCTCGATGGCCGACCTCCACGGCGCGCCGTCCCCCCCGGCGCCGGGGTCGGGCTCGCCCCGCAGCAGCTGCAGGCCCGGCCCGGCCGGGTCCGCCCCCCCGGTGGGGTCCGCCGTGGCGGACTCCGCCCCGGTGCCCCCGATGGGGACCACCGTGGTCGAACCGGGGTCGGCGCCGGGGACGAGCTGGCCCAGCATGGTCACCTGCTGCTGGGTCACCCCCACCAGGTAGGCCTGGTCGGCGGCGCTCACCACGGCCACCTGGACCCCTTTGCCCAGGCTCTGGCGCCCGAGGACGGCCACCGGTCCGGGTCGCCGTCCCGGCCCGAGCGCCTTGCCCGCCTTGCCCTGGAGCAGGCGCGAGCCCACCTTGATGAGCCCCACCACGACGACCAGCCCGATGACCATCTGGACCAGGAGCGACGAGGCCGAGACCGTCTGGGCCGTCCCGCTCCCGTGACCGGCGCCGGTGGAGGCGCCGGCGTGGTGGGCGGCGGCGAGCAGCAGCGTGACCGGAGCGTGCACGCTCACGCTCCCCGGGCCTCGTCCGAGCTGGCGATGGCGGTGATGCGCACGCCCAGCTCCTCGTCGACCACCACCACCTCGCCGTGGGCCAGGAGGGTGCTGTTCACGTAGACGTCGACGGGGGCGCCCACGTGGCGGTCGAGCTCGACCACGCTCCCGGGGCGCAGGCTGAGCAGCTCCTTCATGAGGAGGCGGGTGCGCCCCAGCTCGACCGTGACCGGCAGCTCCACGCTGTTGAGCGTCTCCCGGGGCCGCATGGCGACGGTCCCGGGCCCGGGGCCGGCCCCGGGGCCGGCCCCGGCCTCCATCCCGACGGCGGCGGTGCCGTCGTCGCCCATGGGCGGGGCCCCGGCCCCGTCGGCGTTGCTGGCGTTCGTTTCGCTCACGTCTCCTCCTGGGTCACGACTCGACGACCATGCAGGCCACGGCCTTGTTGCGGGTGGTGGGCACGACGTCGCAGAAGCGGATGCCGCCCGCGCTCACCACGATGGGCATGGTGCGGGCCCGGTGCAGCCGCACCACGTCCCCCGGCACCAGGCTGAGCAGGTCCTCGGGGGACAGCCACACCTCGGGCCAGTGCGCCCGGATCTCGAGGTCGGTCACGAGCAGGCGCTCGCGCACGAGGTGCGCAGCCGACCCCGTCTCCTCCGTGAGGTCGACCTTGTCGAGCCGCTCGATGGCGTCGAGGAGGGGCAGGAGCACGAGCAGCGGCAGGCACAGGCTGGCCTCCTGCAGGACCCGCTCGTTGATCTCGACCTTCAGCACCACGAGGAGGCACATCTCGTTGGGGGTGGAGGCGCCGGGGAGGAAGAGCCCGCTCTGGACCGACGAGGTGGCTCCCAGGGTGACGTCCATGGCCGAGGAGAACGCCCGGGGGACCTCGGACAGGACGCCGCGGGCCACCTCGGCCACCAGGCGCTGCTCGACCTCGGTCATGTGGCGCTCGATGGGCGGCCCGAGCCCCGACCCGCCCAGGCGGATCTCGACCAGGGCCGTGGACAGCGGCAGGGGGATGTGCAGGACGATGCGCCCACCGGTGGGGACGATGGTGGCGCCGGTGAGGAAGGTGGGCTCGGGCAGCCCGTTCACGTACTCGTCCCAGCGCTGCTGCTCGAGGTCGCCGATGTCGACCTTGACCGGGGTCTGGAGCAGGCTGGTGAGGGCCCCCGCCACGCGGTGGGTGAGGACCTCGAGGAGGGGCTGGAGCAGGCGCAGCCGGGACCGTTCGAGCGCGTCGCGGCGCTGGAAGTCGTAGGGCTGAACCTGTCGTTGCGAATCGGTAAGGGTCACCTGGGTCACCGCGGGTCTTCGGGCCGATCCGTGGCCACAGGCTGTCGCATACCGTCCTGGCAGCGTCTACGTCATCGTCGCCGTGTCGGGGACTCTTGAGCCGATGGCACCGGTGCCGTGCCGTCCTCACGCTGCGAGGTCGGCGCCGTCCCCAGCACCACGGCCCGTGCCCCCGGGGCCCGCCGGCAGGGGGCGCCACCACGGGCGCGTCCCTGCCGGCGGGACCGGTGGCGGGCGTGCCGATCCCGCACGCCGCCCGGCTCGTGCCGGCTACTGCATCTGCACGAGGGACTGCAGCACGGTGGAGGTCGTGCTCACCACCTTGGTGTTGGCCTGGTAGGCCTCCTGGGCCTCGATCATGTCGGTGAGCTCGGTGGCGAGGTCCACGTTCGAGGCCTCGAGCGAGCCGCCCACCAGGGTGCCGCGCCCGCCCGTGCCGGTGGGGCCGACGGCGGGCTGGCCCGAGTTGGCCGACGCCGAGTACATGAGGTTGCCGTCGTCGATGAGGCCGCCGGGGTTGGCGAAGTTGGCCAGGGCCAGCTGGGCGATGGGCGTGGTGAGCCCGTTGGAGAAGGCACCCCGGATGACGCCGTCCCCGCCGATGGTGAAGCTCTCGAGGGTGCCGGCGGCGTTGCCGTCCTGGCTGCTGAGCTGGGCCGTCTGCTCCCCGCCGAACTGGGTCACGGCGCTCAGGCTCCCCGGGGCCGGGAAGTCGATGGCCCAGGTGTCGCCGGTGGGGAAGGTGAAGCCCGTCGGCATGGTCGAGACCTTCACCGAGTACGACCCGTCGGTGTTGGCCGTCACCCCGGTGATGCTGGAGAGCTGGCCCGTGGCGGGGTTGAAGGTGAGGGTCGGGGCCGTGGTGAACAGGCTGACCGTGGAGTTGCCGCTCGGCACGGTGGCCTGCATGGACCACTCGTTGGCGACGTTGGCCACGGCCGTGAAGGTGAGCGTCACCGGGACGGTGTTGCCCAGGGAGTCGTAGCCGTTCATGGTGGTGGTGATCACCGGCGGGGTTCCGCTCCCGCTCCACGCCGGGAGGTTGCCCCCCATGGTGAACGAGGTCGTGGCCTGGGCCGGCATGACCTGGCCGCTCGGCACGCTGATGGCGGTCACCGGGGCGTTGGTGTTGATGGTGCCCTGGGCGTCGGCCTGCCAGCCCTGGATGAGGGCCCCGGTGGAGGTGGCCAGGTCGCCGTTGGCGTCGAGGGTCAGGTTGCCGGCACGGGTGTAGAACTGCTGGCCCTGCTGCGACGCCACCAGGAAGCCCGACCCCTGGATGGCCACGTCGGTGGGGGTGTTGGTCTGCTGGATCGCCCCCTGGGACTGGTCGTTGCTGACGGCCCCGACCCGCACCCCGGCGCCGACGGCGATGGGGTTGACGCCGGCGCTCTGGCCCGGGTCGGGGGCCGAGGCCCCGGCGATCTGCTCGGCCAGGAGGTCGGTGAAGACGGGGTCCTCGGCCTTGTACCCGGTGGTGTCGGAGTTGGCGATGTTGTTGCCGATGACGTCGAGGTAGGTCTGGTTTGCCTCGATCCCCGACACGGCGGCGATGAGCGACTGCTCCATGGTGCTGTCCTTTCTCTTCTCGAGTGTTCGGTTACGCGCTGGTCGTACCGGCGGCGCCGGTCGTGCCGGGGGTGTTGGTGTTGGCTGCGTCGGTGCTGGTCTCGGCGGTGCTGTTCTCGGCGCCGTTCGGCGTCTGGGCCACCGCCGTGATGTTGGTGAGGGAGAGGTCCTGGGCCTGGCCGGTGGCGGGCTGGACCTCCAGGGTGGGGGCGCCCGACGAGCTCAGGAGGACCCCCGTGACCTGCCCGCTCAACGAGGACCCCGAGGAGTCCGTCCCGGTCACGGTGAGCCCGATCATGGAGTCGGCCGCCACCGTCTGCTCCTCGGCCGACAGCGACGTCTGGGACTCCACCGAGGTGAGCTGGGCGATCTCGGTCATGAAGGCGGTGGGGTCGGTGGGGTTGGTCGGGTCCTGGTTCT
This sequence comes from Acidimicrobiales bacterium, assembly GCA_035506735.1. Classification (GTDB taxonomy): domain Bacteria; phylum Actinomycetota; class Acidimicrobiia; order Acidimicrobiales; family UBA8190; genus DATJOV01. Next base: position 7,956 of record DATJOV010000444.1, read on the forward strand.
TGAGCTGGGCCACCAGGAGCTGCAGGAAGGTCTGGGCGTTGTCCAGCTGGTTGAGCGGGTTGGACGTGGCCGAGGACCCGGTGGTCCCGGCGCCGGACGACGGCGTGGAACCGTCGACGCCGGAGGTGCTGGGGATCATGGTCATGGTGGGCTGCTCCGATCTGGCGGGACGACTACAGGTGGAGGTCGACGAGGCCGGGGGACGCCGTGGCGGCCGGGGTCGTGACCGGGGTCGGGACGTCGGGGTCGGTCTCCTCGTCGTCGGCGCCCGCCGGCCCCCCTGCAGGCGGGCGGGCGTGGGGCTGGGCCGAGGACTGGCGCCCGTCGGAGAGGAGCACGGTGGCCGACGAGCCGTCGGTGCCGAGCTCGTGGCGCAGCTGGGGCAGGGCCTGGCGCAGGGCGTCGCGGGCCTCGTCGCTGTCCACCCCGAGCTGCACCGTGACCTGCTGGGCGTTGACGGTGATGGTGGCCTTGACCGTCCCCATGCCCTCGGGCTCGAGGGCGATGGTGACCTCGTGGGTGCCGTCGCCCGTGGTGCGCAGCGGGGAGAGGACGGTGACGACCTGCTGTGGCGCCGGCGGCGCCGGTGGGGCCGTGAGCGCCGGGGCGGGCGGGGCGGCGGCAGGGGGGGGCGCCGGGGCCGGGGCCGGGACGGGGGCGCCCGCCACGGGCAGGGCCGCCGCCGGGGTAGCCGGCGACGGGGTCCCGGGCCCGCCCGAGCCGCCCGACGTCCCGCCTCCCCCCGGGCCGGCGCCGGTGTCGAAGGTCCCTCCCCCCGGGGCGTGGCCGGCGGCGGTCCCGGGTGCCGCCCCGTCGCCCGACCCGGGCTGCGGTGCGGACGGGGTGAGTGACACCGTCACCGTCCCCACCGGGGTCGTGACCGCCACCGGCACCCCGGTGCTCGGATCGCCGCCCGGCCCGGCCGCAGGGTGCGTTCCGGCCGTGGCGGCCAGGGCGCCGGCGCCGGTGCCGGGGGCGGGTGCGGACGCGGGTGCGGGGGCGGGTGCGGGTGCGGGGACCGCCGGCGTGGGGCTCACACCCGGGGCCGGGTCCGTGCCGCCGCCCCCGGCCGGGCCGGAGTCGACGGAGGGCGCTCCCGGGGACGGGGCCGCGGTCCCGGGGGCGTGCCCGGTGGCCGCGCCCGGCACCGCCGTGGCGGCATCCGCCCCGGAGGGGGTGGCCAGGGGAGGCGTCACCGGCCCCACGGCGCTCCCGGCGCCCGGGCCCGACGGGGATGCGGCGGTCGTCCCGGCCACCCCCGTCCCCCCGGCCGACGCCGTGGCGCCCGGGGTCGTGACGGTGGGGTGCGGCCCGGGAGACGCCGAGGCCGGCGCGGCCGTGGTGGTCCCCGCCGGCGGGTGCTGGGGGCCGGGTGCTCCCGGACCCGACGCCGCGCTCTCGCCCTCCGTCCCCGGGCCGGGCCCGGCGCCGTTCGCACCCGGTCCCGCCGGCGTGGCCGGGGCGCTCTCGTGCCCGGCGGGCGACCCCGCCGGGGCAGAGGTCGCCGACCCGGCGGCGGCGTTGGCGCTCGACGTCGGGGACGGCGGCGGTGCGGGCGGGGCCGGCGGCGGGGTGGGATCGGTCACGGCCGAGAAGGCCTGGTCGAAGTCGCCGTCGCCCCCGGCGTCGTCGAGCCGGGGCCGGCTCGGGGCGGGCCCGCCCTCGTCGGGGGAGCCCAGGCTGAGCAGGGCCCCGTCCACGGGGTTCACCCCGCCCCCCCGAGCATGGCGGTGATGTCGTCCACGTAGGCGGTCGTCTGGGCGTAGGGGGGGACCCCGCCGTACTGGGCCACGGCCCCCGGGCCCGCGTTGTAGGCGGCCAGGGCCAGGGGGACCGACCCTCCGTACCGGGAGAGGTACGAGCCGAGGAGCTGGGCCGCCCCGTTCACGGCCTGGGTGGGGTCGAAGGGGTTCACCCCGAGGCCCGCCGCCGTGGACGGCATGAGCTGCATGAGGCCCTCGGCCCCGGCCGGGCTGACCGCCCCGGTGTCGAAGCCCGACTCCTGCTTGGCCACCGCCGCCAGCAGCGCCGCCGGCACCCCGTGGGCGGCGGCGGCCGACTGGAACACCGGGACCAGGTCGGACGGCACCCCCAGTCCGGCCGGGATGGAGCCGCCGCTGGCGGTGCCCGACGCCGGCGCCGCCGCGCCCGGGGCGGTGCCCGTGTCGGCGGCGGGGAGCACCCGGCGGATCTCGCTCGGCTGTCCCACCCGCTGGATCTGGACGTCGGTGCCGGTGTGGGGGGCGTCGATCATCTCGCCGTTGCCGATGTAGATGCCGACGTGACCCGGCCCGGTGCTGCTCGGCTCGAAGAAGACGAGGTCCCCGGGCTGGGCCTGGGCCAGGCCGGCCACCGGCGTCCCCACCTGGGCCTGCTCCTGGCTGGTGCGGGGGAGCTGGACGCCGAGGTCGCCGTAGACGCGCTGGACCAGCCCCGAGCAGTCGAGCCCGGTGGCGGGGTCGGTCCCGCCCCACTGGTAGGGCACGCCCAGGTACTGCTCGGCGTCGGCCACGACCGACCCCCCGGTCACCGGCGTGGCGCCGGATCCGGCCGTGTCGGTCCCCGACAGGCCGAGCAGGGTGGAGGTGGGCGTGAGGTCCGAGGCCGAGCCCGTGGCGCTCCCCAACCCCGAGAGGTCGGCGGCTCCGAGCGACGAGGAGGAGAGGTCGGTACCGGTGCCGTCGGTGCCGTCGGTGCCGTCGGTGCCGGTGGTGGCGGTGGAGGAGCCCGACAGGGCGGCGTTGGCGTCGTCGAGGGCGGCCTGGAAGTCGCCCGAGGGGGCGGCCGCCTCGAGGGCGGGGCCCAGCGAGGACATGGCGCTCGAGAGCGCCTGCATGCGGGCCACCACCGTGGCGGCGTCGGTGCTCATCGCTGCTCCGCCCCGTCGGGCACGGCGGCGGTGTCGACCTCGGTCGCGTCGGCCAGCCAGCGCGCCAGCGCCGACTCGTCGATGGCGGCCATCTCGGCCCTGCGGTCCTCGGCCAGCCACTCGGCCCGGCGCCGCTCGTCGAGCCGTTCCAGGGCGCCGACCCGGCGGGTGGCCTCGGCCCAGTCGGCGTGGCGGGCCGCCACCTCGTCGGTGGCCATGTCGACCTGGGCCCAGGCCCGGTCCACCGAGGCCGCCAGGCGCTCGATCTCGTCGCGCTGGGCCCGGAAGGCCTCGAGGTCGACGGGTCCGGAACCGACGCCGAGGGCGTCGTAGCGGGCCAGGGCGGCCTGGTAGGTGCCCACGGCCTCCTGCAGGCGGTGGTTGGCGTGGGCCAGGGCGAAGCTGGCCCCCTCCTCCTGGACCCGGCGCACCCGGAGGGGGGCCTCGAGGGAGAAGCGGTAGCGCTTCATGCCGGCACCACCTCGCCCGCCCGTGCCGCCGCCTCCACGGCGCGCTCGGCCGCCAGGACCCCGCCCAGGGCGGCCCAGGCGTCGGCGGCGCGGGTGATCTCGGTGATGTCCTGGCGCAGGAAGCGGTCGATGTCGTCCTTGCGCCGCAGGGCTCGGTCCACGAGCGGGTTGGACCCGGCCACGTAGGCCCCGATCTCCACCAGGTCCTTGGCCTCGCGGTAGGCGGCCAGGAGGCGGCGGATCTCGGCCCCCATGGCCCGCTGCTCGGGGGTGAGGATGGCGGGCTCGACCCTCGAGATGGATTCCAGGACCTCGATGCTCGGGAAGTGGTTGGACGTCGCCAAGCGGCGCGACAGCACGATGTGGCCGTCGAGGAGCGAGCGGGCGGCGTCGGCGATGGGCTCGTTCATGTCGTCGCCCTCGACCAGCACGGTGTAGAGGCCGGTGATGCTCCCCACCTCGGCCGCGCCGGCGCGCTCGAGGAGGCGGGGCATGAGGGTGAAGACCGAGGGGGGGTAGCCCCGCGTGGCGGGAGGCTCCCCGGCCGAGAGCCCCACCTCGCGCTGGGCCATGGCGAAGCGGGTGAGGGAGTCCATCATGAGCACGACGTCCAGGCCCTGGTCCCGGAACCACTCGGCGATGCGGGTGGCGGTGAACGCCGCCCGGATGCGCACCAGGGCGGGCTCGTCCGAGGTGGCCACCACCACCACCGAGCGGGCCAGGCCCTCGGGGCCGAGGTCGCGCTGGATGAACTCGTTGACCTCGCGGCCGCGCTCGCCCACCAGGGCCAGCACCGACACGGTGGCGTCGGTGCCCCGGGCCACCATCGACAGCAGGCTCGACTTGCCCACGCCCGAGCCGGCGAAGATGCCGAGGCGCTGGCCCCGCCCGCACGGGACGAGGGTGTCCACGGCGCGGATGCCGAGCGCCAGCTGGCGGTCGACCAGCTCGCGCCGCAGGGGGTGGGGGGGCGAGGCCTCGAGCCCGACCTCGTGGCGCTGGCTCAGGGGCGGACCGTCGTCGATGGGTCGGCCCAGCCCGTCGAGCACCCGGCCCAGCAGCCCGTCGCCCACCACCACGGGCAGGGGCCGGCCCAGCGCCTCGACGGTGTCGCCGTAGCGCACGCCGGTGATGTCGCCCAGTGGCATGCAGGCCAGGGCGGTGCCCTGCACCGCCACCACCTCGGCGTCGAGGACCCCCTCGCCGCGCCAGATGCGCACCGCCTCGCCCACGGCCGCCGTCACGCCCTCGACCTCGATGCGCAGGCCCACCAGGCGGGTCACGCGCCCGGTGCGCCGGGGCGCCACGGCCGCCGCGATCGACGAGTGCAGGGGA
>DATJOV010000445.1:0-3632 GCA_035506735.1 Acidimicrobiales bacterium
AACCGCTGAGCAGCCCCGAGCTCGCCCCGCACCCGTCGCCGAGCAGGAGGGCCTGTGCGCTTCGCCTACGCCGAGTCGATGACCGATCCGACCTTCTACGCCCCCCTGGCGCAGGCGGCCGAGGAAGCCGGGTACGACACCTTCGTCGTCCCCGACAGCATCGCCTACCCCCTCGAGTCCGACACCACCTACCCCTTCAACCCCGACGGCTCACGGGAGTTCCTGGAGGACAAGCCCTTCCTCGAGCCCTTCACCCTCATCCCCGCCCTGGGGGCGGTCACCACCCGGCTGCGATTCGTCACCTTCGTGGTGAAGCTGCCCATCCGCCACCCCGTGCTGGTGGCCAAGCAGGCCGCCTCGGTGGCGGTCCTCACCGGGGGCCGGTTCCTCTTCGGCGTGGGCTCGAGCCCCTGGCCCGAGGACTACGCCCTCCTGGACGTGCCCTGGGCCCGGCGGGGACGCCGGATGGACGAGTGCATCGAGGTGATCCGGGGGCTCCTGGCCGGCGGGTTCTTCGAGTACCACGGCGAGGTCTTCGACGTCCCGGCGGTGAAGATGAGCCCCGCCCCGGCCGCGCCCGTCCCCATCCTCATCGGGGGCCACGGCGAGGCCGCCCTGCGCCGGGCCGCAACGGTGGGCGACGGCTGGATGCACGGCGGGGGGGACCCGGCCGACCTGCCCGGCCTGCTGGAGCGGCTCGGGCAGCTGCGGGAGGAGGCGGGTCGGGCCGAGGAGCCCTTCGCCACCTACGTCATCTCCACCGACGCCTACAGCCCCGACGGCGTGCGCAGGCTGGAGGAGGCCGGGGTGACCGACGTCATCGTGGGCTTCCGCTGGCCCTACACGGTAGGGCCCGACACCGAGCCCCTCGGTGCCAAGATCGATAATCTGCGCCGGTTCGCCGACACCGTCATCCACCGGGTCCGGTCCTGACCGGACCGGCACCGGGGGGGCGGGGAGCCGGCCACCGAGGCGAAGGGGGACCCATGGGGACGGCGCTCGAGATGTCCAGGAAGTCGATGGTGGCGTCGGAGGCCAAGGACCGCGACGGCTGGCTGGCCCTCTTCGCCGAGGACGCCGTGGTGGAGGACCCCGTGGGGCCCTCCTTCATCGACGCCGAGGGGACGGGCCAGCGGGGCAAGGCCGCCATCGCCGCCTTCTACGACAACGTCATCTCCCAGAGCGAGCGCATCCGCTTCACCATCCACCAGTCGATCCAGTGCGGGGACGAGGTGGCCAACATCGGGGAGATCACCATCACCCTGCCCGGCGACCAGTCGGCCACCGTCCCCATCTGCAACATCTACCGTGTCAACGCCGAGGGGCTCCTGGTGTCCCTGCGGTCCTTCTGGGAGCAGGACAAGCTCGAATTCAGCGCTGGGTGACGACGGGGACCCGCCCCGTGGCCAAATGCACCCGGTAGGGGCAGGGGATCGGCGACAAGCCCGGGGAAGGGGTGGGCGGACGCCCACTGTGGGTCCCCCGGTCCCCAATAGTGACGATGCGTTCTGACGCCGCCGTCAGGTACCGTCGTCCCTGGAGCTGATGAGGGGGTCGGTGACGTCATGCAACCTGCTCGGATTCTCGGGGTCCTGCACGCCCCGGCCGGTGCCGTGGGGCGCCGGCTGACGGGCCTGCGTCCTGCCGCCCTCGCCGCCCTGGTCGTGGCCGGGGCGGGCGGGGGCTACGTCCTGGCCGCCACGGCGCCCGCCTTCGCGGCGGCCTCGAACGTCCCCATCACGGTGACCCCCGACACCGGGCTCACCAACGGGGAGAGCGTGACGGTCACCGGGACCGGGTTCGACGACACCTCCCCCGGCAACATCCTCCAGTGCAACGACGCCCCGAACCAGCCCACCGTGGCCCTGCCCTCGCCCGTGAGCTCGAGCGTGTCGGTCAGCTGCAACGTGATCGGCTACAGCCACCTGGTCACCACCACCGCCACGGGTGCCCTCAACGCGACGTGGAACGTCATCGAGGGCACGGTGGGCCCGCCGTGCGGCACGGGCGGGATCATCACCACCTGCCCCACCGACAGCGCCGGGAACAGCGCCGCCGCCGACGCCGCCAAGTACCCCTGCCCCCCCACGGCGGCGCAGCAGGCCGCCGGTGACGTGTGCCAGCTGAGCTACGGCGACGCCGGCGGGGCCGAGAGCGCCAGCGCCAACATCCTCTTCCAGGGCGAGAGCGCTCCGGGCGCCACCACGACCACGGCGGCACCCGCCGCCACCACCACCACCAGGCCGGCCACCACGGCAACCACGACGCCGCCCGCCACCACGGCCACCACCTCGCCCCCCGCCACCACGGCCACCACGGCCGCCCCCGCCACGGCCGGCTCCTCGAGCTCGAGCGGCACGGGCTCGAGCCTGGCCTCGACCGGCCCCGGGCCCGACCTGTGGGTGGTGGGCATCGTGGGCTTCGTCGCCCTCTACCTCGGTGCGGTGGTGCTGGCCCTGGTGGACCGGCCCCGCAACGTCCTCTATCGCCTGGTGCGCCGGTCGGGCCCCGCCCCCGCCGGGCCCCCGGGGGCCCGTCCCGAGTTCGCCACCGCCACCGTCGGCTCCGTCCCCGTGACGTCCGCGGCGCCGGCCGAGCCGGCGGCACCGGCGGCGCCGGCCGCGCCCACCTGGGCCGTGCCGCCCGACCCGCCTGCGGTCTTCTACCCGAGCTCCTCGGGCCCGCCCGGCCTCTGGGTGTAGACGCCGGCGGAGGCCGGCCCCGGCCGCACCCGGCGATCGGGGCCCGGGGTCAGCGCCGTTCGAGCAGGCCGCGCACGTAGGCGGCCTGGCCGCAGTGCTGGAGGTCGTCGGCGATGACGCTGACGAGCCGGACGGCCATGGTCACGGGGGGGTCGAAGCGCTCGTCCACGACGACGTCGAGCTCGTGGTCGTGCAGGCCGGCCAGGAACCTCCCCGTGGCCTCGTGCACGGCGTCGTGGTAGCCGACGAGGAGCCCGGCGTCGGCCCGCACCTGGGCCACCTGGGCCGAGTCGTGGCCGTAGCCGATGTCGCCGACCTCCAGGGGCAGGGCGAAGCGCCGGGCCCATCCCCCGGCCGTCCAGGCCTGCTCCACCCCGGCCACGGCCGCCACGTGGTCGTCCTGGACCCGGCTGAGGTGCCACACCAGCCAGGCCACCGAGTTGGCCTCGGCGTCGACCCGGACCACCAGGTCCTCGGGGCTCATGCCCTCGGTGACGTCGTGGACCACCTCCTTGATCCGCTCGAAGGCGTCGGCGAGCAATTGGGCGCAGTGCATGCCCCGACGGTAGTACCGGGGCGGGGAGGGGCCGGGAGGCCGGCGGTGGTGACCTGGTCCGGGCTCAGCCGCTCTTGTCCGGGGACACGCACCCCGCCGGAGGCGTCCCGGAGCCGCCCTGGCCGGGCATGAGGACCTGGCCGGCGCAGCCGAAGTCGGAGAAGGTGACCTCGGTGCTCTGGGTGGTGCCGTCGGAGAACTGGGCCACCGAATCCGTCTGGCGGATGTAGCCCGAGTCGTCGATGGCGATGGTCACCTCGGTGCCGGTGTAGCCCTCGGTCGCCAGCTGGGCCAGAGCGGCCTGGATGGCGGTGGCCTCGGCCGGGGTGGCTCCCGGCGGACCCGCCTGGTCGGCGGGGGAGATGGCCACCCGG
>DATJOV010000446.1:0-8163 GCA_035506735.1 Acidimicrobiales bacterium
CCCGCGCTCTGCTCCATGACCTTCTACGGGGTGGTCGGAGGCGAGCTGTGCGCCACCCGCACCGTGCTGTACGGGCCGGGCGGAGGCCTGCCGTGAGCGTCACCGTCGACGACCTGCTGGTGCAGGCCCGCCGCCGCATCCGGCGCATCGGCCCCCACGAGCTTGCCGGGGTGGTGCGCGACGGCGGCATCGTGGTCGACATCCGCCCCGCCGGGCAGCGCCGGGCCGAGGGCGAGCTCCCCGGGGCGGTGGTGGTGGAGCGCAACGTCCTCGAGTGGCGCTTCGACCCCCGGGGCGGGCACCGCCTGCCCGGGGTGCGCGGTCTCGACCAGCCCGTGGTGGTGGTGTGCTCCGAGGGCTACGCCTCCAGCCTGGCGGCGGCGTCGCTGGCGGACCTGGGCTACACCGGCGCCGCCGATCTGGTGGGGGGGTACTGCGCCTGGCGGTCGTGGTTCACGGGGGGGGAGCCGCTGAGGCGGGACGGGTAGTCTTCGGCGGCGCCTCGTGGGGCGCACCGCGGCCCCATGTCGACACCAACCCTGACCGCCACGTCCGATTCCGACCGGTCGCCCGCCCCGGCCCGGCGCTCCCCGACGCGGCTGGCCGACGCGCTCGGGGTGCTGTGGGTCCTCGCCGCCGCCTTCGCCGTCATGCTCCCGGCCCTGGTGCACGGGGCCTCGCTCGGGCCCTTCGACGACCTGTCGGTGTACGGCCTGACCCAGCGCCACGGCGTGGTCATCCACAACGGCGTCCTCTACGACCAGGTGGCCGTGTTCAACCCCTGGACCTACCTGGCCTGGAACCAGGTGCACCACGGCCTGCTCCCGCTGTGGAACCCCTACAGCGTCCTGGGCATGCCCCTGGCCTTCAACTGGCAGTCCTCGGTGTTCAGCCTGCCCGCCCTGGTGGGCTACCTCTTCCCCCTGCACGTGGCCTACACGGTGCAGATCCTGGTGACCCTGGTGGTGGCCGGGACGGGCGCCTACGTGTTCGGCCGCGTCCTGGGCCTGGGCGTGCTGGGCTGCGTGCTGGCCGCCACCGTGTACGAGCTGAGCGGGCCCTTCATCGCCTGGCTGGGCTGGCCCAACGACCAGGTCATGTCGTGGGCGGGCTGGCTCTTCGCCGCCGCCGTGGTGGTGGTGCGGGGCCGGCACCGGGTGGGGGCGGTGCTGAGCGTGGCCCTCATCACCGCCGCCGCCGTCTACGCCGGGCAGCCCGAGATCCTCATCATGCTGGAGCTGAGCCTGGTGCTGTTCGTGGCCGTCCTGCTCCTGCGCCGGCTGGGGCGGCTGGGGGGCTCGGGGCCCATCCTGCGCCCCGCCCTGGACCTGGTGGTGGGCACCGTCACCGGGGCCGCCCTGGCCGCCCCCCTCCTCCTGCCCGGCCTGCAGGTGGTGGGGGCCACGGTGCGATCCAACCCCGGGTCCTCGTTCACCACCGCCGCCAACCTCTACCGCCGGGCCCTCACCCTCCACGACCTGGCCGGGGTGGTGTTCTCCAACTACGACGGCTCCCAGGTGGCCGGCAGCCATTTCTTCAACGCCATCAACGCCCAGAACCTGGCCGCCTACCTCGGCCTGATCCCCGTGGTGCTGGCCGTGCTGGCCGTGGTGGTCCGGGGGCGGCGCCCCGAGGCCCCGGCCCTGGCCGTGGTGGGGCTGGCCTTCGGGGCGGCCGTCTTCGTCCCCCCCGTGGTGTCGGTCCTCGACGCCCTGCCCCGGCTGGGGGCCATCGTGTGGCTCCGGGCCCTGCTCCCCATGGCCTTCGCCGTCTCGATCCTGGCCGGGATGGGGCTCGACACCGTGGTGCGCCGCCACGCCGACCCGGCGGTGCGGCGCTGGCTGGTGGGCCTGCTCGGGGCCGGGGCCGTCCTCGTGGCCGCCCTGTGGCTCGGGGACCGGGGGGGGCTGCTCCCCGTGGACCTGGCCGAGCGCGACAAGAGCTTCGTGTGGCCCGTGGTGTCCCTGGCCGTGGGGGCGGGTGCCTGGTTCGCCCTGGTGGCGGCGCACGCCGGCGGGCCGGGGGGGGCGGGGCGGGGCGGACCCCGGCCGGCCCGGGCCGCCCTCGGGGCGGGGCTGGCCCTGGTGGCGTGCCAGACAGCCTTCCTGGTGGTGGCCGGGGCGCCCATCCCCTCCTCCAGCCCGTCCTACTTCGCCCCCACCCCGGCCGTGGTGACCCTGGAGCACACCGTGGGATCGTCCCTGGTGGGCCTGGGCAAGGACGCCTGTCCCTTCGTCCCCCCCGCCGTGGGCATCAACGGCGACGTGAACATCGTCTACGGGGTCCACGAGTTCGACGTCTACGACCCCACCATCCCGGGCTCCTACTTCGCCTCGTGGCGGGCCGCCACGGGCACCACGGCCGGGCGGGGCCGGCACGGATCGCCCAACTTCTTCTGCCCGGACGTGACGAGCGCCACCGAGGCCCGCCTCTACGGCATCGCCTACGTCCTGGAGCCGCCCTTCGGCCCCGTCCCGACCGGCACGGTCCGGGTGCGACAGGTGGGCGACGAGACCCTCTACCGCGTCCCCGGCGCGGCCCGGGCCACCCTGGTGCGCCTGGGCCCGGGGGGCACCCTGCCCCGGGCCGAGGCCCGGGGGACGCCGGTGGCGGTGACCCATCCGGGCCCCTCGTCGTGGTCCCTCACCACCGACGCCACCGCACCGGCCGAGCTGCGCCTGCGCCTCAGCGACGTGGCCGGTTGGCACGCCGCCATCGACGGGCGCCCCCTCGCCCTGCGGCCCTTCGCCGCCGTCATGCTCCAGGCCCGGGTCCCCCCCGGGCACCACCGCATCACCCTCACCTACTGGCCCACCTCGCTCACGGCCGGCTTCGTCCTGGCCGGGGTGACGACGTGCGGCGTGGTCGGCACGGCCGTGCTGGCCCGGCGCCGGCGCCGGGCGGGGGAGCGGGGGGCGCTCAGATCCGGATCAGCGCCAGCGACCCCACCCGACGGACCCACGACGGGTGCTGCGCTTCCAGCACGTTGACCGAGCGCTGCCAGTCGATCAGGTAGGGCCCCCAGGCCCGGTCGTGGTAGTCGGACAGGCGGGGATCGATCTGGGTGTAGAGCTGGAGGCGGTACTCGCCGAAGTCGGTGTCGCTCTGGGTCACGATGTAGCCGTAGCCGAGGCGGCGCAGGTAGCGGAGCTTGGGCCCCAGCCCCTCGAAGTACGGCATGTGGGGGGGCGGGGAGACGGCGCCGGCGATGTCGAGGGTGGCGAAGGTGAAGCGCTCGGGATCGAGCAGGGCCGGCTCGTCCACCGCCGCCAGCACCCTGGCGCCACGCGGCACGATGGCGTCGAGGCGGGCGTACTCGGCCCGCACCGTGGCGTAGCGGTCGGCGAAGCCGGTCGACCCGGTGAGCACGTCGGTGCCGAGGCGCAGATCGCTGGCGCCGGTGCGGACGTAGAGGCGGGCCGTGGTGGCGACGGCCGAGGGGGCGTCGCCGAAGAGCAGGAGGACGACGGCCGGGACGAACAGCACCGTCAGCACGGCGGCGCCGGCCCGGCGCGCCCCGGGCCACGCCGGGGTGAGGCGGGCCACGGCCGCCCCGAGGGCGGGGCGGGCCGCCCCGTCGGGGTAGCGGGGCCAGAACACGTCGATGGCGAGCAGTGCGCACGCCAGCGTGGTGGGGGCCTCGTAGCGCCCCAGGCCCACCAGGGTGAGGCCGGCGAACTCGTAGGTGTACACGGCCAGCTGGACCAGGGCCCCCACCCCGGCCACGAGGAGGACGAGCATCCGCACCGGGCGCCGGCGCGACAGGACCAGGAACCCGAGCCCCAGGACCACGCACAGGAGGGCCATGCGCCCCTCGCCGTAACCGTCGAAGGTCTGGACGAACAGGTGCCAGCGGTCGCCCAGCGAGGTGATGTCGGGGTTGCGGCTCGAGGGCCAGGTGGGGTCGGCGTTGCCGTTCAGGAGGGGGTACAGCGGCGTGCCCGACGACCGCTGCAGGGCCAGGGCCCATCCCAGGTTGGCCACCACCACGGTGGCCCCCACCGTGAGGAGGGGCACGAGGCAGCGCCCCCAGCGCAGCACCACCACCACGACCACGATGACGAAGGTCATCGAGACCATGAAGTCGAAGCGCTCGGCCAGGATGCCCCCGGCCAGCAGGCCGATGGCGACGAAGAGGTGGTGCTGCGGGTCCCCGTCGCGCTCGAGGCGCACCTTGCCCAGGAGCTGGAAGATGCCGAGGGACAGCGCCGCGACGGAGAAGTCGGGGCTCAGGTTGACCACCGGCCCCACCCCCACGCCCTGGGCCACGGCCAGGCCCACCACCAGCGTGCCGAGCACGAGCCAGCGCCGGCGCACCGTGCCCACCGCCACCACCACCAGGAGGAGGCAGGCGAAGGTGAACTCGTAGCCGCGCAGCGACGTCACGCCGGTGAGGCGGTAGAAGAGGGACTGGTACAGCGTGGTCCCGCCGTAGCTGGTGAGGCGTCGGAAGTTGAACGGGTCGATGAGCCCGCCCGTCGTGGCCAGGCGCCGGGCCAGGTAGATGTAGGCGGGGTCGTCGTCGTAGCTGCTGTAGACGGGGTGGGCGATGGCGCTGGCCGTGGCCACCACGTACAGGACGCCCCCGGTGACCCCCAGGGCCAGGGTCAGGGCCCGGGTGTGGGCCGGAGCGGCCCGGAAGCGGCGCCACAGGCGCGGCGCCCGGGCCAGGGCCAGCGCCGCCCCCAGCACCTGCCACGCCACGAGCACGCCGAAGTCCCCGGCGTCGACGCCCACGAGGTAGCCGCCCACCGCCAGCGACAGGCTCACCCCCAGGAGGAGCTGGTGGGGGAAGCCGAGGTCGCGCCGGGCCCCGTGCCAGCCCACCCGCTCGAAGATCCAGATGGTGACCCGGCCCCACCCTGCGGCGCCCAGGAAGAGCAGCGCCACCAGGGCCGTGAACTTCAGGGCGTCGTCCACGGGGCCCCGGGCTCGGAGGTGGGTGGGGCGGCGTCACCGGGCCGGGCCCGGGTCACCCCGCTGCGGCGATCAGTTGGACTCCCCGGGGCGCAGGGGGAGGGGCGCCGACACCGGCGCCGCCTCGGCCGGCCCGGGCTCGCCCCGCAGCTCCTCCAGCTCGGCCGCGGCGGTGTCGGCCTCGGCCGCCAGCTCCGACAGGCGGGCCTGGCGCTGCGCCTCCGGTTCCCCCGCCACGGGCTGGCGCCGGGCCTCCTCGTAGGCCGTCTGGGCCCGTTCGCTGCGCCGCAGGGCGGCCCGCAGGGTCTCGGCGCGGTCGGGCACGGCCCCATGGTAGGCAGCACCGGCCGGGCGCAGCGGACAGGCGGTGGCGACGGGCCGACACCGGGGCTAGCGTCCGCGTCCAGGCACACGGGGGGCACCGGCCGCATGCACGGGCGGGAGGGCTGCGGCCCTCCCGCCGCCGCGCCGGACTCCATGCGGCGGCGTCAGAGGCCGAGCAGCCAGCTCACGAAGCGGCGGACGTCGACGGCGAAGAGCAGCGCCCCCAGGAGCACGAGCACGCCGCCGGCGATGGCCAGGAGGATGCCGTAGCGGCCCAGGCCGGTGAAGGCGAGCGACCCCGACGGCGCCGTCACGGCGTGGGCCGTGCTGGGCGAGGACCCGCCGCTGCCGCTCGTGGAGCCTCCGCTACCACCGCCGCCCGAGGTGGACCGTGTCACCGCCACCGTGGTGGTGGTGCCGCCCTTCCCGCCGCCGCCCCCGCCGCCCGGGGTCGTGGTGGTGGAGCCCCCGCCCCCGGGCACGGTGGTGGCCGTGACGGGCGAGGTCGTGGTGGTGGTGGTGGCCGTGCCCGGACCGAGGAACCTGATGTTGGTCTCGGGATGGTCACCGGCGGTGTCGATCCACTCCAGGTAGCACGTGTAGCCGGCGGCCTGCTGGGCCGGCGACGGGGGGCAGGGGTAGTTCTGGGCGTCCTTGCGGGGGTGCTTGTCGGCGCTGTCGAGCCCGCCGCACCCGCCGATGATGGGGGGCAGCCCGCACGGGGGGCCCACCTTGCGGCCCTCGTGCACGATGAACTTCACGGCCAGGGTCCCGGCCGCCGTCGTGCGGGCGATGCGCTTGAGCGACGGCGCGCTGCACCCCACCGACACCCGCATGTCGAAGGGGGGGCCGATGCCGATGGTGGGCTCGGGGGTGTCGTTGCACTCCAGGATGTAGCCGGGCACGTTGGCGGCGAGGCCGCTGCCGAAGACGCTCACCGACTTGCCCCCGGCCAGGCCGGCCGAGGGCGTGACGAGCAGGGAGGGGCTCGCGGCGTAGGCGGCGGCGCTGAAGAGGAGCGACCCCCCGAGCGCCAGCAGCGCCCCGGCCACGAGACGTGGGGCACGGCGCACTCGGGCGGGGCGCGGTCGGGCAGGGCGCGGGCGGGCGCGCCGCGTCAGTGCCCCCACTCCACCTCCTCCACCCTTCGTTGCACGTCGCACGCGGAGCCTTCGTTCGTCCTCGTCCACCTGGACACCGAGCGAAAACCACGGGGGTCGTGGTGCACCGTCGCTGCCTCCCCGAGTCACGATAAACGCCATTTGAGCAGCAAGAACCGTCAAATGTGATGATCCTGGCCCGGCCCGGCCGCCGATGCCCGGCCCCCTCCCTGGGAGGGGCCTGGGGCGTCCCCACCACCGGGTGGGAGCACGCCGCCGCCCTACGCGACGAGCCTCAGCAGGACCGGTACAGGACCAGGGCCTTGAGCAGGGCGCCCCACTCGTAGAGGACGTCGTAGGGGAGGTGGGACAGGGGGTCGGCCACCGGGACCATGACGAGGCGGGCCGGGGTGCAGCGCTCGAAGATGAGCCGGGCCCGGGTGGTCTGGCTGCGCTCGGACACAACGATCAGGCGGCGCCAGTGATGGGCCCGGGCCAGGGCGGCCACGGCGCGGGCCTCGCCCCGGGTGTCGAGGGGGTGGGCCCGGAAGCAGATGACACGGACCCCGGGGACGGGTCCGGGGCAGGGGGCGGGGACCACCCCGCCCAGCGAGATCACGGCCACCGGGGCGTACCCGGCCCGGGCCAGGGCCACGGCCTGCTTGGCCCGGCGCTGGCCCGGATCGCCCCCCAGGGCCACCACGGCGTCGACCCGGCTGGGCCGGTCGCTCGGGGGCCACACGAAGAGCCGGGCCGTGGCCACCACGAACAGGAGCACCACGAGCCCGAGGCCGAGCAGGAGGCGCCGACGCCGGCGCCGGCGTCTCGGTCCCGGGGCCGCCCCCGGGGCCCTCACCGCCGCCGCCCCCGCCCCACGGGGAGCGCCCCCGTCACGGCGCACCGAGCACGGTGTGGTCGTGGGGCGTCGCACCGACGACCCCGCCGGGGATGCGCCGCCCGGGAGCTCGGCGTGCCCCGGTCGCAGAGGCCGGCGACCGACGGCGCCAACCGACGCTCCGGACCGAAGGGGCCTGCCACGCAGGCGGACCCTACCGTCAGCCCCGGGGCCCGTCCCGGCCGCCACCGGGGACTGTGGCCGGTCGGGGTCGGTAACCTGCCGGCGGAGGTGGGCGACGACGTGACGACGGTGCAGGGATGGGTGGCGGCCGGCTTCGAGGGCGTCCGGGACGCCTTCCAGGCCAACCTGGACGAGGGAGCCGAGGTGGGCGCCGCCTTCGCCGCCTACCACCGTGGGCGCAAGGTCGTGGACCTGTGGGGCGGCGTGGCCGACCGCCGCACGGGCCTGCCCTGGGAGGAGGACACCGTGGTGCTCGTGTACTCCACCACGAAGGGCGTGACCGCCATGTGCGCCAACCGCCTGGCCCAGGAGGGCCTCCTCGAGGTGGAGGCCCCCGTGGCGCGCTACTGGCCCGAGTTCGCCCAGGCCGGCAAGGAGAGCCTGCCGGTGCGCTACGTCCTGGATCACCGCGCCGGGCTGCCCATCATCCAGGACCCGCTGTGGCCCGGGGCGATCTACGACCCTGAGGCCATCTGCCGCGCGCTCGCCGCGCAGGCACCCCTATGGGAGCCGGGCACGGTCGCGGCCTACCACATCCACACGCAGGGCTTCCTCATGGGGGAGATCATCCGGCGTGTCACGGGCAGGACAGTGGGCACCTTCCTGCGCGAGGAGATCGCAGCTCCCCTGGGAGCCGACTACATGATCGGCGGGCTCACCCCCCGTGACGAGGCGCGCTGCGCCGAGGTGCAGCCCAACATGCAGGCGCGCCTGTTCGCCGCGCGCGAGGCGGAGAGCGAGAGC
>DATJOV010000447.1:0-3016 GCA_035506735.1 Acidimicrobiales bacterium
GCCGCCGCCGTCGCCGGGGGCGGGGAGGCCCCGGGGGCGGGCCGAGCCCGCCTCCACCCGGACCCGGCGGGTGCCGGCCGCCGTGGTGAGCTCCAGGTCGATGGCGCCGGGCGCCACCTCGATGCCGAGGGCCTCGAGCACGGGTCCGGCCTCACCGGCCAGGGCGGCGTCGCCGGCGCCGGGGACGCACACCACCCGGCGGTCGGGTCCCGCCGCGAAGCGCTCCAGGGCCCCGGCCAGGGCGGGATGGGCGGCCAGCGCCTCCCGGGCGACCTCGGCCACGTCCCCCCCGCCGCTCCGGTCGAGGAGGTCCCCCGCCACCGCCACCAGGCCCGGCCCCTCCCACGTGTCGAGGGCGCGGGCCAGCCCGGCCGAGGCCCAGCGGGTGGCCGGGGTGGCCCGGGGCGTGAGGCCGAGGTTGGCGGCGACCAGCGTGCGCCGACCGACGCCGACGGGGATGCACAGGGGGCGGGGGGCGACGACGGGCTGGTCACCCCACCCGCCCAGGGGGGCCGTGGAGGCGACATCGGCCATGACCACCCCATTCTGACAGGGGAAGGGGGCTTGGGTCGGTGCCGGACGGGGCGGGGCCGGGCCGCGGCCGGCCCGGGGGCGTTGGGTAGGCTCGCCCGGGGGCGGCGCCGGACGGGGTGGGGTGTCCGGGGCGCCGGCGGGGCCCATCCACCGTGACGACCAGGGGGAATGCACCAATGCCGGACGCCGGCCGGGCCGCCATCGACGACTTCTACCTCGAGGAACGGCGCTTCCCCCCGCCCGAGGGCTTCGCCGCCGGCGCCGTGCTGTCCGACCCCGCCGTGGTCGAGCGGGCCGGGGCCGACCCCGAGGGGTTCTGGGCCGAGCAGGCCGCCACCCTGGAGTGGTCGAGGCCGTGGCACACCGTCCTCGAGTGGGACCCCCCCTTCGCCAAATGGTTCGTGGGGGGCACCCTCAACGTGTCGGTCAACTGCCTGGACCGCCACGTGGCGGCCGGGCACGGGGACCGGGTGGCCTTCCACTGGGAGGGCGAGCCGGGCGACACCCGCACCATCACCTACGCCGAGCTCCTGGCCGAGGTGGAGCGCTTCGCCAACGTCCTCAAGGGCCTGGGGGTGCGGCGGGGCGACCGGGTGGCCATCTACATGCCCATGATCCCCGAGCTCCCCGTGGGCATGCTGGCGTGCACCCGCATCGGCGCCGCCCACTCCGTGGTCTTCGGGGGCTTCTCCCCCGACGCCCTGCGCGACCGCATCGTCGACGCCGAGGCCAAGGTCCTCCTCACCGCCGACGGGGGTTGGCGCCGGGGGTCGGTGGTGCCGCTCAAGGCGCAGGCCGACGTGGCCCTGGCCGAGACCCCGTCCATCGAGCACGTGGTGGTGGCCCGCCGCACCGGGGACGCCGGTGGCCCCGTCCCCATGGCGGCGGGGCGCGACCAGTGGTGGCACGAGCTGGCCGACGGGGCCGCGCCCAGCTGCCCGCCCGAGGCCATGGAGGCCGAGGACCTCCTGTACCTGCTCTACACCTCGGGCACCACGGCCAAGCCCAAGGGCATCATGCACACCACGGGCGGCTACCTCACCCAGGTGGCCTTCACCCACCGCAGCGTCTTCGACCTCCATCCCGAGCGCGACGTGTACTGGTGCGCGGCCGACATCGGCTGGGTGACGGGCCACAGCTACATCGTGTACGGCCCCCTGGCCAACGGGGCCACCAGCGTCATGTACGAGGGCACGCCCGACTTCCCCGGCCGCGACCGGTGGTGGGACGTGGTGCAGCGCTACGGGGTCACCATCCTCTACTGCGCCCCCACCGCCATCCGCACCTTCATGAAGTGGGGCACGGAGCACCCCGCCCGCCACGACCTGGGCAGCCTGCGGGTGCTGGGCTCGGTGGGCGAGCCCATCAACCCCGAGGCCTGGGTGTGGTACTGGGAGCACATCGGGGGCGGGCGCTGTCCCGTGGTCGACACGTGGTGGCAGACCGAGACGGGCGCCATCATGATCTCCCCCCTGCCCGCCCTCACCACGTGCAAGCCGGGCTCGGCCACCTTCCCCCTGCCCGGCATCGGCGCCGAGGTGGTGGACGACGCCGGCGTGCCGGTCGAGCGGGGCGGGGGCTACCTCACCCTCACCCGCCCCTGGCCCGCCATGCTGCGCGGCCTGTACGGCGATCCCGAGCGCTACCGCCAGACCTACTGGAGCCGCTTCGAGGGCCGCTACTTCGCCGGCGACGGGGCCAAGGTCGACGACGAGGGCTACCTGTGGCTCCTGGGGCGGGTGGACGACGTCATGAACGTGTCGGGCCACCGCATCTCCACCGCCGAGGTGGAGTCCTCGCTCGTCCACCACCCCTCGGTGGCCGAGGCCGCCGTGGTGGGGGCCAAGGACGACACCACGGGCCAGGCCATCATCGCCTTCGTCACCCTCAAGGGGGGTGAGGAGCACAGCGGCGAGCGGGGCGAGGAGCTGCGCCGGCACGTGGCCGGCCACATCGGGCCCATCGCCCGGCCCAGGACCGTGATCTTCACCGACGAGCTCCCCAAGACCCGCTCCGGCAAGATCATGCGCCGTCTCCTGCGCGACGTGGCCGAGGGGCGCGACCTCGGGGACACCACCACGCTGGCCGATCCCGGCGTCGTGGACGAGATCCGCAGGCTGGCGGGCGCCGGACCCGGCGAGGAATGACGGGGGCGGCGCCGGGATCGCCTCCGGGCCCGGCCCCGGTGCCGGAGAACTGGCGCTGGCACCGGGACCCGGTGCGGGGGGCGGCCGTGGTGTTCGACATCGACGGGGTGCTCTCCGACGCGGCCGGGCGCCAGCACTTCCTGGAGTGGGGGCGCCGGGACTGGGACGCCTTCTTCGACGCCTGCGGGGACGACCCCCTCGTGGCCGAGGTGGCCCGGCTCCTCGAGCTCCTCGATCCCGGTCTGGCCGTGGTGCTGCTCACGGGCCGGCCCCTGCGGGTGCGGCCCCAGACCCTGTCCTGGTTGGGGCACAACGCCCTGCGCTGGGACCTCCTC
>DATJOV010000448.1:0-2540 GCA_035506735.1 Acidimicrobiales bacterium
GGGGCACCTTGAACGGGGCCAGGCGGGCCCGCAGGTAGGCCTCGAGCTCGGCCGGGACCGGGACCCGGCCCTCGGCCCCGACCACCACCCCCACGGCCGACTCCCCCCAGCGGGGGTCGGCCACCCCCACCACGGCGCACCGGGCCACGTCGGGGTGGCCGGCCAGGACGGCCTCGATCTCGGCCGGGTCGATGTTCTCGCCCCCCGACACGATCATGTCCTTGCGGCGCCCGCGCATGCGCAGGAAGCCGCGCTCGTCCATGGTGACGAGGTCCCCGGTGCGCAGCCACCGCTCCGGACCGAGGGCCTCGGCCGTCTCGGCCGCCATGTCGTGGTACCCGACCATGACGTTGGGACCCTGCACCTCGAGCTCGCCCACCTCCCCGTGCGGGACCACCGCGCCGGTGCCGGGGTCCACCACCCGGGCCCGCACCCCGGGCAGGGGACGGCCCAGGGTGGCGGCCTTGTCCTCGGGGGCGTCGTCCAGATGGGTCTGGGAGATGAAGCCGCTGGCCTCGGTCTGGCCGAAGACGATGGCGAACTGCACCCCCAGGGCCTCCTCGATGCGCCGCACCAGGGCCACCGGCACCACGGCGCCGCCCCCGCTCACGGCCCGCAGCGACGAGAGGTCGCGCCGGGCGAGGTCGGGGTGCTCGGCCAGGGCCAGCAGCATGGTGGGGACGCCGCAGGTGAGCGTGGCCCGTTCCTCCTCCGCCAGGGCCAGGACCAGCCCGGGGTCGAAGGCCGGGACGAGGACCTCGGTGGCCGAGCACTGGCACAGCTGCATGGAGACGACCTGGCCCCCCACGTGGAAGAGGGGCATGGTCTGGACGTAGACGTCGCCGGGGCGCATGCCGAAGCGCTTCGCCGCCAGGCGGGCCGCGTTGGTCATCCCCCCGTGGGTGAGGAGGGCCCCCTTGGGGGCCCCCGTGGTCCCCGAGGTGTAGACGAGCTGGGCCACGTCGTCGGGGCCGACGGGGGGCGGGGTCCACGGCGGTGCCGGGGCCCGGCCCGGGGAGCAGAACTCCTCGAAGCGCCCGAGGTCCACCACGTGGCGCAGGGCGGGGAGCTCGGCATGGACCTGGGCCAGGGTGCCGAGCAGGTCGTGGTCGCGCCAGCGGGGCACCACGAACACGCCGGCCGCCCCCGACTGGGCCAGCACGTGGCGCACCTCACCCGCCCGCAGGGCGGGGTTGACCGGCACCAGCACCAGCCCGGCCAGGGCCGCGGCGTAGGTGAGGACGAGCGACTCGGGCACGCTCGGGGCCCACACCGCCACCCGCTCGCCCGGGGTGAAGCGCGCCGCCAGGGCCTGGGCCGCCCACCCGGCGTCGGCCAGCAGCTCGGCGTAGGTCCAGCGCCGCCGGGCCCCGGGATCGGCCACCCCCTCCACCAGGGCCACGGCATCCGGGGTGCGGGCCGCGGCCTGGCGCAGGATCCCCCCCACCGTGGTGGGCCGGACCACGTCCTCCTCGTCGGGCTCCCACCACGAGGACGGGGGGGTGGCCCGGGAGGCGGCGCGGGTGGGACTCATGCGTCGAGGTAGGCGCCGAGGGTGGCGTGGAAATGGGCGATGCGGCTCTCCTGGTACCGGGCCAGGACCACGTCGGGGCCTCCGGCGGCCAGCCCACGCTGGACCCGGGCCATGGTGGCGGTGTCCTGGTCCAGGATGCGCCCCAGGTAGCCGAGCTCGGGGGCGTCGGCCCACCGCTCCCCGTCGGCCAGGTGCCGGGTGGGGGCGGGGGCGGGACGCGGTCCGTGGGCCGGGATCGGGGCCAGGAGCATGACGTCGACCAGGGCCCGGCCCGGGTCGTCCCCGGCGGGGCGGAAGCGGTAGACGAGCGGGGTGGTGTAGCCGGCCCAGGGCACGAAGTTGGGGAACACGAAGTACTCGATGGCGTCGAGGGCCTCGGTGTCGCTCACGGCGCCCATGGCCGCCCCGGTGTCGTCGGCGATCCGGCGCCGGGTGCGCTCGGCCAGGACCTGGCGGGCCCGTCCCCCCTCGGGGACCACGGCGTCGGGGTCGTCGGTGGTGAGGAACATGGCGTCCACGATGTCCTGTTCGCTCACCGGTCGGGTCACGTGCTCGCTGGCGATGCCGACGGGGGTGATCATGCGGCTCACGTGGCGCACCCCCCGGTAGACGTCGTACTCGGTCTGGGTGTCGCCGCTCGTGGTGAGGAGCTGGGGATGCACGGCCACGGTGTGGTAGCTCTCGATGAAGGCCTCCAGGGCCACCTTCCAATTGCAGGCCACCTCCCGCACCACGTGGGCCACCAGGACCCGCTGGGCCAGGTCCCAGTGGGCGAAGTGGAGGGGGAGGATCTCCAGGTAGCGCTCGAGGGGCTCGGTCCCGGGGTCGACGGTGACGAAGACGAACCCGCCCCACGTCGCCACCCGGGCCTCGGGCAGGCAGAAACGGCCGGCGTCGACGTGGGGGAAGTCCCAGGGGCAGGGCATCCCGGCGAAGGTGCCGTCGAGGCGCCAGGTGAAGCCGTGGAAGGGACAGCGCAGCTCGGCCAGGCGACCGGGCTGGGTGC
>DATJOV010000449.1:0-3524 GCA_035506735.1 Acidimicrobiales bacterium
CGGCGCAGCCACGGGGAACGTCCTCGACGGGTGCCGGCGCCTGCGGGCCCAGGGCTACCGGCTGGCGGTGGAGGACTTCGGGTCCGACGGCGGGGACGAGCTCCTGAACCTGGCCCAGCGCGTGAGCCTCGACGTCGCCGCCCTGCCCCCCGAGCGCCTGGCCGACGCCATGGCGCGCTGCCGGGGCGCCGGGGTGGAGATCGTCGCCACCGGGGTCGACTCCCCCGAGGCCCTGGCCCGCTGTGCCCCCCTCGACGTGGACCTCTTCCAGGGCTACCTCCTGTCGCGCTCCCACGGCGAGCCCGGGCACCAGCTCGCCCCCGGCCGCCTTGCCGGCCTGCGCATGTCGGCCCGGCTCCTCGACGCCGAGTGCCCGGCGTCCGAGGTCGAGGAGATCGTGCGCAGCGACCCGGCCATGACCCACCAGCTCCTCCAGCTGGCCGGCATCGGTGCCGCCGGCGGCATGCGGCGCACGGTGACCTCGGTCCGCCAGGCCCTGGTCTTCGTGGGCTGGCGCCGCCTCCAGAGCTGGGTGGCCCTCTTGCTGCTGAGCGACGACGGCGAGGCCCGGGAAGAGGAGATCGCCACCGCCCTCATGCGGGCCCGGATGTGCGAGCTCCTCGCCGCCCGGGCCGGATGCGAGGCCGACGCCGGCTACACCGGGGGCATGCTCTCCAGCCTCGACGTGGTGCTCGGGGTGCCCCTGGACCAGGTGCTCGCCACCCTCCCCCTCGATCCCGCCCTCCACGCCGCCATCGCCCGGGGCGAGGGCCCCCTGGGCCGGCTCATCGCCGACGTCGTCGACGTGCAGCTGGGACGGCCCGAGACGGCGGTGCGGAGCGGGATCGGCGACGCCACCATGCGCTGGGCCGCCGTCGACGCCCTCACCTGGACAGTGGGGATGACCTCGGTGCTCGAGACGGCCCACGCCGCCTAGGGGGTGACGGCCGGGCCGCCTGTGCGGCCTCGCCGGCGGCGGTGGCGCACGTGCCCGAGGTGCACGGCCACGGTGGCCACGGCGGCGGCGGCGAGGACCACGACGACCACCTCGTCCCCGGTGGTCTCCTCGGGGCCCTTGGCGAAGGTGACGGCGTCCATGCGGTCGGCGGTGTCACGGGGGTCGACGAGGAACGACGCCGTCTCGCCCCGGGGGATGACGGCGGTGAAGGCGTCACCCCCGTAGCGGTAGTCGGCCCGGCACAGGACGACGTAGCCACGCTGACCCCCGAGGGTGGCGCACCCCACGACGGTGCCCTCGACCCGCACGTGATGGGCCACCAGGGCGTCGTAGGCGGCGTTGGTGCGGGCCGCGTCGACGGCGAAGGCGGCGGCGAAGCCCAGCTCCACCAGGACCACCAGGGTCACGACGCTGTGCAGGAAGCCGACCGGCCGGATCCGCATGGGGAGGACGGCGTCAGCGCATGCGGCGCAGGCGCAGTCCCCGGGGGGGGCGCCGGCGGTGCACGTGCCCGGCGTGCCGGCGCCGGTGCCCGGTCCGCTCCGAGACGAGCACGACCCGGGCGCGTCCCGACGTCGCCGACGGCGCACCCGACGCCCGGACGCTCCCGGGGAGGCCGGCGGGCACCGGGGTGACGGCGGCGGCCGGCGGCGGCGCGAGCAGCTGCCACGAGCCCACCACGAGGCCCCCGGCCACGACCACGCCCACGGCGCTGCGACGAAGTCCCCCCACGATCACCATCGGACCCCCTCCGGTGTCCAGCCTACCGGGGTCCCCGGCGCTTCCTCGGGCCGAGCGCGGGCCCGGGCCGGGCGGGCCGCCGGGTGCTAGCTTCCCCCGGCGTGCGGGGCTCACGGCTGGCCATGGTCATCGGGACGGCCGTCGTCGTCGTGGCCGGTCTCGTGATCGCGCTGGAGGTCACGGGCAGCCCCACCGCCCCGAGGTCGTCGTCCCCGGTGCAGACCATCGACATGACGATGCCGCACCCCTACACCCCCCACGCCGCTCCGGGCACGACCGACGACTACCACTGCACCCTGGTCAACCCCCACCTGACCAAGAACTCCTACATCATCTCGAGCCAGTTCATCCCGGGGAGCGCCGAGGACCACCACGCCGCCCTGTTCCTCGTGCCCCCGTCCTCGGCGGCGTCGGTGGAGGCCGACAACGCCGGGGGGAAGGGGTGGACCTGCTTCGGCGGCCCGCTCCCGGGCACGGCCATCGTGGGTCTCGCCGCCGACCCCCTCCTCACCTTCTGGGCCCCGGGGGCCGGGGTGGACGACTTCCCCAAGGGGACCGGGGTCCCCCTGGCGGCGGGCAGCCTGGTCATCATGCAGGTCCACTACAACCTGCTGGTGGGGAACAAGCCGGTGAAGAACGCCCTCATCCTCCGCACCGTGCCCCAGACCACGTCCCTGCTCCCCCTCGACCTGAACCTCATGCTGGCCCCGCCCAACATCCCCTGCCCCACCGGCGTGACCGGCCCCCTGTGCAGCCGGGCGGCCGAGATCGCCAGCCTGGGGCAGCGCTTCGGCAAGACGGCGGTGGAGGAGGCCGAGGGCATCGACGCCATCTGCGGCGAGAACCCCATGGATCCGCCTGCGGGGGACACGGCGTCGTGCACCTCGAAGATCGGCACCACCGGCTACATCGTCCGGGTCTACGCCCACATGCACCTGCTCGGGGTGGGCTTCAAGATGGTGCTCGACCCGGGCACGCCCCAGGCCCAGACGGTGCTCGACGTCCCCGACTACAACTTCCACGACCAGAAGTCGTACAACCTGTCGACGCCCATCGCCGTGACCGCCGGTGACAGCGTCAACGTCACCTGCACCTACGACGCCGCCCTGGGCCAGCAGCTCCCGCTCCTGCGCAAGGCGCCGCCCCACTTCGTCACGTGGGGGGACGGCTCCACCGACGAGATGTGCATCGGGATCGCCTGGACCTCCAAGACCCTGCCCCGCCCCCACGCCACGGTCTAGGCGCGCTCCCCGGCGCCACCGTCGCCCACGGGGCCCCCGGGTGTCAGCCGGCCCGGCGGGCCCCGGCCCGGTCCTTCACGACCTCGGTGCAGAAGCGGGCCGCGCTCTGGGCCAGGGCGGCGTAGGGCGAGTGCCGGGGCTGCCCGGCCGTGGCCCCGTCGAGCCCGGCGGCGTACTCGGCCAGGCGCTCCTCGTCGTCGGTCACGTCCTCGGCCATCCACACGCCGGCGATGGTCCGGGTGATGACGTCGTGCTCGCCCCGGACCTCGAGGGCGTCGATGAGGATCTTGGACTGGTCCTCGAACAGGACGCGCTGGGGGGAGAGCTGGGGCTCGCGCCGGGTCCGGGCCACGAGCCAGGTGAGGTGCCCCTCGACCACGGTGATCGGCGTCTCCTGGAGCACGTCACCGACGGAACGGGACTGACCCATGGCACTGTCCTCCCTGGTGGTTCGTCGACTCTCCGCACGGCACCCGGGGATCCCGCTCGGGGACCCGGCCGAGTGCCGGCGCGCGCCCGCGGGCGCATGAGGGCATCGGCCCGGCCCGGCCCACTCTGGAGTCCCGGTGCCACGAATCGGCCCG
>DATJOV010000450.1:0-3641 GCA_035506735.1 Acidimicrobiales bacterium
GGAGATCAGGGTGTGCAGGGCCATGGCCACCTTCTTGGCGGCCAGGAAGTTGTCCCGCATGGGCATGGACAGCGACAGGTCCACCATGAGGACGGTCGAGGCCCGGGTGAGGTGCTCGGTGCGGGCGATCTCGAAGTCGTCGGGCTCGAGACGCACCGGGGTGCCGGCGCCGCCCCGGGTCACGGCGTTGTGCACGGTGCGCTGGATGTCGAGGGTGAAGGGGTCGCCGAACTCGTAGCGCTTGGTCTGGCCCTCGGGCTCGTGCCCCGTGCCGAGGTAGGTGTTGCGGTGCCCGCCCAGGCGGTCCTTGGCCAGCCTGGAGAAGAGGTCGGACAGGGCCCGTTGCCCGATGCGCCGGATGCCCAGGGCGGTGAGCTCGTAGCGGCCCTCGCGGTGCTCGATGTACCCGGCCTCCTCCAGCTCCCGCGTCAGGCGGGCCAGGCGCTCCAGGGAGTTGGCCCCGTCCTCCCCCAGGTACCTGGCCACCTGCTCCAGGTCCACCTCGGCCAGGGCCCCGGGCGAGGTGGCCGAGCGCAGGAACTGCTCGAGCTGGTCCATCTCCCCCAGGCGGCGGGCGGCGGCGGCGGCGTCGGCCAGGCCCATGGGGTCGTCGCCGGTGAAGCGGTAGCGCCGGCCCCATCCCGCCCCCGGCACGGCCTGGCGCAGGTTCTCGGCCAGGCGGTCGACCTGCCAGCGCAGGTCCATGTCCTCGAAGAGGGAGTCGGCCAGGGCCTGGAGCTGGGCCCGCTGCTCGGGGGACATGGAGTCGAGGGCGGCCTGGACCGCCGCCATCTGGGCCGCGAACTGCTCGAGGAGCTCGTCCAGGCTCTGGGGGTTGCCGGGGAAGAACTCCCCGAAGCGCTCCATGAACGACTCGAAGGAGGGGTCCACGGGCTCGCCCGCCTGGCGCTGCTCGATCATGCGGTTGAGGGCGTCGAGCATCTGGCGGACCTGCTCGAGGTGCTCGGGGTCGGGGTCGGCCATGGACTGCGACATCTGGTCGAACCAGCTCGAGGTGATCTCCTCCCGCAGGCGTTCGAGGAGTTGCTCGAAGTGCTCGCGGGCCTCGGAGGAGACGAAGTCGTACTGCTGCAGGCCCCGCACCTTGCCGGCCAGGTCGGCGGGGAGGAGGTCGAGCTCCACGCTGCGCTCGGCCACCACCTCGTCGGTGACCTGGCGCCGCCGCTCGTCGCCCGAGTCCCGGGCCTCGCGCCCCAGGTGCTCGAGCCCGGAGCGCTCCTCCATCACGACGTCCTCGAGCTGGCGGGCGATGTCCTCGAAGGCCCCGCCCAGGTCGCCGCGCTCGAGCTCCTCCTGGCGGCGGTTGCGCAGGCGCTCCATGAGCTCGCGCAGTCCCTGGACCTGCTCCCCGTCGGGGCGGCGGAACCCCGAGGTGAGGAGGCGGCGCAGGGCGGCGTCGGGGTCGCCGTGGTACAGGAGGTCGTCGGCGAGCTCGGAGAACAGGGCGTCGACCTCGTCCTCGAAGCCGGTCTGGGTGCCGTCCCAGCGCCGGTACTCCCAGCGGCTCGGCACCGGCTCAGCCCCGGCCCCGGTAGGTGGCGCGGGACCCCGCCGCCTCCTTGTTGAGGCGCTTGGTGAGGTGCAGCCCCTCCAGGACGAGCTCGGCCGCGGCGGCCACCGCCCCCGGGGTCTCGCTGTCGGCCAGGGCCATGACCGGGCCCTCCAGGGCGGGCACCCGGGCCAGCAGCTCGGCGTAGGCGGCGGCGGGCAGGTCGTCGCCGGCGTGGACCACGGTGGCCTCGTCGAAGGCGCTCACCACCGGCCCCAGCTGGTCGACCGGGCACCGGCGGCGGAAGACGGCCAGCACCGCCGCCGACACCAGGCCCTGGAGGATGCGCTCCTCCCGGCCCTCCTCCATCGCCTCGATCTCGATCTTGCCCTGGGTGGAGGTGACCAGGGCCCCGAGGTCGCTCACCCGGGGCACGGCGTCGGACTCCCCCGTGCGCAGGGCCCGACGGACGGCGTTGGCGGCCAGCGTCTCGGAGTTGGAGATGCTGAGGCGGACCGACACCCCGGAGCGCTGGTTCACGTGCGGGCTCTGGCGGGCCAGCTGGGACAGCTCGGCCACGATCTCGGCCATGAAGGGGGGGACCTCCACCCGCGGGCCCCCGGCGGCGTGCACGGGCGGGCGGGCCTCCTGGGCGATGATGGCCAGCTCGGTCTCGGTGTCCTCGGGGTAGTGGGTGCGGATCTGGGCCCCGAAGCGGTCCTTCAGGGGGGTGATGATGCGCCCCCGGTTGGTGTAGTCCTCGGGGTTGGCCGTGGCCACCAGCACCACGTCCAGGGGGAGGCGCACGGTGAAGCCCCGGATCTGGACGTCGCGCTCCTCCAGCACGTTGAGCAGGCCCACCTGGATGCGCTCGGCCAGGTCGGGGAGCTCGTTCACGGCGAAGATGCCCCGGTTGGCCCGGGGCACGAGCCCGTAGTGCAGGGTCAGCTCGTCCGACAGGTAGCGGCCCTCGGCCACCTTGATGGGGTCGACCTCCCCGATGAGGTCGGCGATGGAGGTGTCGGGGGTGGCCAGCTTCTCGGAGAAGCGCAGGGAGCGGTGCACCCAGGTCACGGGGGTGGCGTCGCCCTCCTCGGCCACGAGGTCCCGGGCCAGGCGCGACACCGGGTGGTAGGGGTCGTCACGGATCTCGGACCCGGCCACCACCGGGAGCCACTCGTCGAGGAGGCCGGTGAGCGAGCGCACGATCCTGGTCTTGGCCTGGCCCCGCTCCCCCAGGAGGATGATGTCGTGCCCGGCCAGGAGGGCGTTCTCCACCTGGGGGAGCACCGTGTCGTCGAAGCCCAGGATCCCCTCCACCACGGGGCGCCCGGCCGCGATGCGGGCCACGGCGTTGCGGCGGATCTCCTCGTGGACCGAGGTCGACTCCCACCCCGAGGACCGGAGTTCGCCCAGGGTCGAGGGGAGGTGGCGAGGCGGGTCGGGGGCGATGTCGGTGCTCATGGGGTGAGCCTATGCCCGGCGTCGGCGGGGACGACCCGCACCGCGCCGCCCCCGGGGCGGGCCCGCAGCGCGCCGCCCCCCGGGCGCGCCCTCAGCGCGGCACGCGCCCCCGCAGGACCTTCAGCCCGGTGGGGCGGGGGCCGGGCCAGCCGCCCGCGGCCAGCATCTCCCCGATGGCGGTGACCAGGGCCGTGTTGGCCCGGGACGGCACCCGGTCGCGCCGGCGGGCCAGGCCGATGGTGCGGCGCAGGCCGGGGGGGGACAGCCGGACGGTCCGCAGGCGGGGGTCGCCCGAGGCCACGATGCTGGGCACGACGGCCGCCCCCAGGCCCGAGGCCACCAGGGCCAGCACGCTGGCCATCTCCCCCCCCTCCACCGCCACCCGGGGCTCGAACCCCACGGCCCGGGTGGCGGCCAGGGTCACGGCCCGGAGGTCGTAGCCCCGGCGGAACATCACGATGGGCTCGTCGGCCAGCTCCCCGAGCCCCACCCGCCGCCCGGCGGCGGCCCGGGCCGCCAGGGCGTGCCCGGGGTGGACCACCACCACCAGCTCCTCCGACACGAGGGGCGTGGTCTCGAGGGCGGCGTGGCGCAGGGGCAGGATGACCAGGCCCACGTCGAGGTGGCCCGACACCAGGCGCTCCACCAGGAGGTGCGACCCCTCCTC
>DATJOV010000451.1:0-10988 GCA_035506735.1 Acidimicrobiales bacterium
CCGCCGGCGGCGGCGACCCGGGCGCCGTCGGGCCGGGCCGGGCCGCCCTTGTGGTGAGCGTGGGCACTCGCCGGCACCGCTTCCTGGCGCCGGCACCCGACGCCGCCACCTTCGCCGCCGCCGTGGCGGTGTGGCGCCCGGGCCGGGCCGGTGCCGAGGTCGGGACGGCCGACGTCTTCCTCCGGACGGCGGCGCCGGGCCGGCTGGGCCGCCTGGGGACCGCTGCCGGCGCCACGCCGGCCCGCGTCGTGGCGGCGGCGTCGGCCCGAACCCGCCGCCTGGCCCTCCTGGCCGCCGCCGGCGCCGTCGTGGTCCTCACCGCTCCCCGCCGGCGCCGCCGGCCCCCGGCCCACGCCACCGGAGCCCTGTGGCTCGGCCCCCGTCCCGCCCTGGTCGGGGGCGAGACGCTGTTCCGGGCCCCGGTGCGCCCGGCGCCGGCCCACGCCGTGACGGGGGCGGGCGCCGCCCCCCGGCGCCGGCGCCAGCTGCGCGTCACCCCGGCCATGGCCTGCATCGGCTCGCTCGTCCTCGTGGCCGTGGGCGCCGCCCTGGGGTCGCTCGGCACCGGGGGCGCCGTGGCCGCCACCCAGCCCCCCCAGGCGGCGAGCGGCAACGGCCAGAGCGTCTCCATCATGAACCGGATGGAGCAGTCCTTCGCCACCTCCCCCGCCGCCGCCACCCTGCCCCCGGCCACGGCGCCACCGTCCCCCGCACCACCCTCGCTGGCCGGGGCGCCGGCCCTGCGCACCCACGAGATCTTCGGCTTCGCCCCCTACTGGACCCTGCCCGACGCCACCACCTTCGACGTGGGCGGCGTCACCACCCTGGCCTACTTCAGCGTGGACGTGAACGGCGACGGCACCATCGTGGAGAGCGGTCCGGGGTGGGCCGGCTACCAGAGCCAGGACCTGGCCGACCTCGTCAGCCGGGCCCACGCCGCCGGGGTGAGGGTCGTGCTCACGGCCACCTGCTTCGACCAGAAGGCCCTCGACCAGCTGGCCGCCGACCCCACGTCGGGAGGGCGCCTAGGGGCGTCGCTGGTGCAGCTGGTCGAGGCCAAGAACCTCGACGGGGTCAACATCGACTTCGAGGGCAGGGGACCGCAGGACCAGTCGGGCCTCGACACCCTCATGGCGGCGGTGTCCACCGCCGTCCGCCAGGCCAACCCCCACTGGCAGCTGACCATGGACACCTACGCCTCGTCGGCGGGCGACCCCACCGGCTTCTACGACATCGCCGGGCTGGCCCCGAGCGTCGACGCCTTCTTCGTCATGGCCTACGACATGAACAGCCCCACCGCACCCACCCCCACGGCGCCGCTCACGGGCACGGGCTTCACCGACCTCGACGCCGTCCAGCAGTACGTGGCGGCCGTGGGCCCGGCCAAGGTCATCCTGGGCGTGCCCTACTACGGCTACGACTGGCCCACGGCCGGGCCCGGTCTGGGCGATCCCGCCACCGGCCCGGCCACCCCCCTCAGCTACGCCACCATCGCCGCCCGGGGCAGCCCGCTCTACTGGGACCCCGTGACCGAAACGCCGTGGACGTCGTACCAGGTGGGCACCCAGTGGCACCAGACCTTCTTCGACGATCCCACCTCGCTCGCCCTCAAGGCCGAGCTGGCCAACACCTACCACATCGCCGGCCTCGGGATCTGGGCCATGGGGATGGAGGGCGACGCCCCGGCCATGCTCGACGCCCTGGTCGGCAGCGCCCCGGTGGTGAAGAACCTCCCCAAGGGCCCCGCCGCCACGGTGCACGCCACGCCACCCACCACCGAGGCGCCCCGCTACTTCTACTCGGGCTCGTGGAACGGGGCCCCCGTGACCCTCACCCCGGTGGCCAGCGCCACGGTGCCGGCGTCGGCCCTCGTGTCCTCGGGCAGCGCCCTGGTGGGCTTCGCCACCAACGACCCCGCCGCCGCCTGCCTCGAGAACGGCCCGGCCCTCGTCGTCGACGCCGTGACGGGCTCGCCGGGGCGCTACGCCGTGATCGCCGAACCCCCGGCGGACTGCGCCGCCGGGACGTGGCAGTTCACGGTCAGCCCGGCCCCGGCGTCGGGCGCATCGACCACCACCACCCCGCCCACCACGACCACCACGGCGCCGCCCGACACCTCGACGACGTCGTCCACCACCACCTCGACCACCTCCACCACCTCGACCACGAGACCCTGAGCGGCCCTCACACCACCCGGGTGTCGTGGCCCTCCCAGTAGCGCTCCTTGAGGAGGCGCTGGTAG
The DNA here is from genome assembly GCA_035506735.1 of Acidimicrobiales bacterium. GTDB lineage: Bacteria > Actinomycetota > Acidimicrobiia > Acidimicrobiales > UBA8190 > DATJOV01. Next base: position 2,243 of record DATJOV010000451.1, read on the forward strand.
AGCTTGCCGTTGGGGTCGCGGGGGAGCTCGTCCACGAAGTCCACGGTGCGGGGGCACTTGTAGGTGGCGAGCTCCCGGCGGCACGCGGCCAGGAGCTCGGCCTCGACCTCGGGGCCGGCCGAGGCCGGGTCGACCAGCTGGACCACGGCCTTGACCGCCTCCCCCATCTCGGGGTCGGGCACCCCGATGACGGCCACGTCGGCCACGAGGGGATGGGCGGCCAGGACGTTCTCGGCCTCCTGGGGGTAGATGTTGACGCCGCCCGAGATGATCATGTGGGCCTGGCGATCGGTGAGGTAGAGGTACCCGTCGGCGTCGAGGAAGCCGATGTCCCCGAGCGTGCGCCACCCCCGGCCGTCGGTCACCGAGGCCGTCTTGGCCGGGTCGTTGTGGTACTCGAAGGGACGGCCGCCCTCGAAGTACACGACACCTTCGGCCCCGGGACCGAGCTCGTCGCCGTCGGGGCCGACGATGTGGGCCGGCGTGAGCGGGCGGCCCACCGAGCCGGGGTGGGCCAGCCACTCGGCGGCGGTGATCCACGTGGACCCGATGTCCTCGGTCCCGGCGTAGTACTCGTCGATGATCGGCCCCCACCACTCCAGCATGCGCCGCTTCACCGCCACGGGGCAGGGGGCGGCGGCGTGCACCACGGAGCGCAGGGTGCCGAGATCGAAGCGGCGCCGCTCGGCCTCGGGCAGCGCCAGGAGGCGCACGAACATGGTGGGGACGAACTGGGCGTGGGTGACACCGTGGCGCTCGATGAGGGCCAGGCACAGGGCGGGATCGAAGGACTCCATCACCACCGTCGTGGCCCCCAGGCGGTGCATGGACATGGAGTAGACGAGCGGGGCCGAGTGGTAGAGGGGGGCGGGCGACAGGTACACCGACCCCGGCCCCACCCCCCGCGCCGCCAGCCCGGCGGCGATCTGCACCGGCGCGGCGGCCGGATCGCCCATGGGGGACGGCACCAGGGCCTTGCGCACCCCCTTGGGCTTGCCCGTCGTGCCCGACGAGTAGAGCATCTCGCGGCCCTCGCACTGGTCCTCGAGGGGGCCGGGGGCGAAGGCGCCCACGGCGCTCTCGTAGGGGTCGAACCCGGCCAGGGTGCCGTGCACCGAGAGCCGGACCTCGACCCGCCCCAGGTCGAGGGCGGCCACCACGTCGGCCATGGCCGTGCTCGTGACCAGGGCCCGGGCCCCGCAGTCGTCCAGGATGTACTGGACCTCGGCCGTGCGCAGGTGGCTGTTGAGGGCGGTGTAGTAGAGGCCGGAGCGCTGGGCCGCCCACGCCACGGGGAGATAGGCGGCGTTGTTCTCCATGAGGATGGCCACGTGGTCGCCCACCCCCAACCCGGCGGCGCGCCACAGGCGGGCCAGGCGGTTGGCGGCGGCGTCGAGCGCGGCGTAGGTGAGGACCTCGCCGCTGGCCCCCATGATCACGGCCGGCGCCTCGGGCTGGACCGCGGCCCAGGCCCCGAGGTCGAGGGCCGGGGTCGCCCCGCCGTCGCTCACGGCGTCACCGGACGCGCTCGGGAGGGCCATCCTCGACCGGACCTGCCCGCCGCACCGCCATGCCCCCCACCGGCCGGACCTTATCCGTGGCACCGCGCCCCCGTCCCGTCCCGCCCGCTCGCCGCCCGGGGGCGACCACCCTGGCCGAAACCCGCCAGCGGGGGCCGGGCCCCCGGGTCAGGATGGCCCCGTGGTCGAGGATTTCGAGCGGTGCTACGGGGCGGTGCTGGCCCGCGACGCCCGCTTCGACGGCTGGTTCGTGACGGCGGTGGCCTCGACCGGCGTCTACTGCCGACCGAGCTGCCCGGCCCGGACCCCGCTGCGGCGCAACGTGCGCTTCCTGCCCGGCCCCGCCGCCGCCCAGCAGGCGGGCTTCCGGGCCTGCAAGCGGTGCCGGCCCGACGCCGCCCCGGGCTCGCCCCAGTGGAACACCCGCCAGGACGTGGTGGCCCGGGCCGTGCGCCTGATCGGCGAGGGGGTGGTCGACCGGGACGGGGTGGGGGGACTGGCCCGGGGACTGGGCTACAGCACCCGCCACCTCCAGCGCCTGGTGGCGGCGGAACTGGGTGCCGGCCCCCTGGCTCTGGCCCGGGCCCAGCGGGCCCAGACGGCCCGGATGCTGCTCGAGACCACCGAGCTCCCCGCCGCCACCGTGGCCTTCGCCGCCGGCTTCCGCAGCGTGCGGCAGTTCAACGACACCGTGCGTCGCGTCTTCGCCTGCACCCCCGGGGCGCTGCGCCGCCACGACGGCGCCGCGGCCGGCGTCGGGGCCGACGTGGTGCGCCTGCGGCTGCCGCTCCGCCCGCCCTTCGCCGCCGACGAGGTGGTGGCCTTCCTGGCGGCGCGCGCCCTCCCCGGGGTGGAGGCCGGGGGCGGCCGGCACTTCGCCCGCACCCTCTCGCTCCCCCACGGGGCCGGGGTGGCCGAGCTCGTCCCCGAGGCCGGCTTCGTCCGGGCCACGCTGCAGCTCGACGACCTGCGCGACCTCACGCCCGCCGTCCAGCGCTGTCGTCGCCTGCTCGACCTCGACGCCGACCCCGAGGCCGTCGACGCCCGCCTGGGGGAGGACCCCGTGCTCGGACCGCTCGTCCGCCGCCGCCCCGGGCTGCGCCTCCCGGGCTGCGTCGACCCCCACGAGCTGGCCGTCCGGGCCGTGCTGGGCCAGCAGGTCTCGGTGCAGGCCGCCCGGGGCCTCCTGGGCCGGCTGGTGGCCGAGCACGGGACGGCGCTGGCCGTCCCCCGGGCCACGCCCTCGGGTCCGCTCACCCACCGCTTCCCCGATGCCCCCACCCTGGCCGCCCTCGACCCCGGCCGGCTGCCCCTGCCCCGGGCCCGGGCCCGGGCTGTGGTGGCGCTGGCCTCGGCCCTGGCCGCCTCCTCGGTGGTCCTCGACGGCGGGACCGACGCCGAGGCGGCCCGCCACGCCCTGCGAACCCTCCCCGGCGTGGGCCCGTGGACGGCCGACTACGTGGCCATGCGGGGCCTGGGCCATCCGGACGTGGCCCTGCCCGCCGACCTCGGCATCCGCCGCTCGCTGGCCGGCCTCGGCCTCGACCCGGACGCGGCCGGCGTCGAAGCGCTGGCCCGGGCCTGGCGCCCCTGGCGCTCCTACGCCATGGTCCACCTGTGGCGGCTCCCCCCGGCGGCGGCGCGCGCCTCGTGAGCGCAGCACGGCACAGCGCAGCCCGGCACGTGGAGAGCCCCCTCGGGCCCCTTCTGCTCGAGGCCGCCCACGGCGCCCTCCGGGCCGTGCGCTACGTCCCCGGGGCGGCGCCGGCGCCACCCCCCGCCGGCCGCCAACCCCGCCCCCGGGAGGACGCCGCCGTCCTCGACCGGGCCGCCCACCAGCTCGAGGAGTACTTCGCCGGGCGGCGGCGGCGCTTCACCGTGCCCCTGGCCCCGGCCGGCACCCCCTTCCAGCGTCGGGTGTGGGACGCCCTCGGGACGCTCCCCTACGGCACCACGGTCAGCTACGGAAGGCTGGCCCGCCTGGTGGACCGGCCGGGGGCGGCCCGGGCCGTGGGGCACGCCAACGCCCGCAACCCCCTGGCCGTCGTCGTGCCCTGTCACCGGGTGGTGGGGTCCTCGGGCGCCCTCACCGGCTACGGGGGCGGCCTCGACGCCAAGCGCTTCCTCCTCGAGCTCGAGGCCGGGCGGGCGGCCCCCGGACCGAGGCCGTAAGGTCGGCGTCGTGCACGACTCGGTGACCCTGTCCATGGACGCTCCGCCCGATCGGGTGTGGGACCTGATCAGCGACGTGACCCGCATCGGCCGTTACAGCCCCGAGACCTTCGAGGCGCAGTGGCTCGACGGGGCCACGGGACCGGCCGTGGGGGCGCGCTTCCGGGGCCACGTCAAGCGCAACGGCAAGGGCCCGATCTACTGGACCACGTGCACCGTCACCGCCTCGGTCCCCGGCCGGGAGTTCGCCTTCGGGGTGGGATCGGCCGACAAGCCCCTCAACGTGTGGCGCTACGAGCTCGAGCCCGAGGGGGGCGGGACCCGGGTGACCGAATCCTTCACCCTCGCCCCCACACCCCTCCTGCGGCTGTACTGGGCCCTCCTGGGCTGGGCCCGGGGCCCCACCAACCGCACGGGGATGCGCACCACCCTCGAGCGCATCAAGGCCGAGGTGGAGGGGCCGGGCACGGATCCCGCGTCTAGCGGGTAGACCTTCGACCATGCGCACGCGTCTGCTCGGAGGACGACTGGCGGTCTCGGCCCAGGGCCTGGGCTGCATGGGGATGAGCGAGTTCTACGGCCCGGGCGACGACGCCGAGTCCACGGCCACCATCCACCGGGCCCTGGACCTCGGGGTCACCTTCCTGGACACGGCCGACATGTACGGCCCCTTCACCAACGAGGAGCTGGTGGGCCGGGCCGTCGCCGGCCGCCGCCACGAGGTGGTGCTGGCCACCAAGTTCGGCAACGAGCGCCGGGCCGACGGCAGCCGGGTGGGGGTGAACGGGCGCCCCGAGTACGTGCGCTCCGCCTGCGAGGCGTCGCTGCGGCGCCTCGGGGTCGACCACATCGACCTCTACTACCAGCACCGGGTGGATCCCTCCACCCCCATCGAGGACACGGTGGGGGCCATGGCCGGGCTCGTCGAGGCGGGCAAGGTGCGCTGTCTGGGCCTGTCCGAGGCTGCTCCCGACACCATCAGGCGGGCCCACGCCGTGCACCCCATCACCGCCCTGCAGACGGAATGGTCGCTGTGGACCCGGGACCCGGAGGTGAACGGGGTGCTCGACACGGTGCGCGAGCTCGGCATCGGCTTCGTGGCCTACTCCCCCCTGGGCCGGGGCTTTCTCTCGGGGGAGATCGGGAGCCTCGACGACCTCGCCCCCGACGACTTCCGGCGCCACAACCCCCGCTTCCAGGGGGAGAACCTCGCCGCCAACCTGGCCCTGGCCCGCTCGGTGCGGGAGCTGGCCGCCGCCAAGGGCGTCGAGCCCTCCCAGCTGGCCCTGGCCTGGGTGCTGGCGCGGGGCGACGACGTGGTCCCCATCCCCGGGACCAAGCGCCGCACCTACCTCGAGCGCAACGTGGCCGCCGACGAGGTCCGCCTCACCCCCGCCGAGCTGGAGCGCATCGACGCCGCCCTGCCGGTGGGGGCGGCGCGCGGCGACCGCTATCCCGACATGACCCCCGTGCACCGCTGAGCGACCCCGGTCGGGCCGGGCCCAGGGCCGTCAGGGCGACGAGGGGACGGCGGGGGGCGCCCCGCCCGGGGTCAGCACCTCGATGCCCGCCGCCACCGGGCTGTAGGTCGAGCCCAGCCCGAGGACGAGGGCGTCCCCGACCACGGCGATGCCCGACCAGTTGGCCTGGGGCAGCTTGATCTGGGCCAGGAGACGCCCGGTCGAGGTGGCACGGACCTGGACGGCGGTGGCCGACAGGGCCAACCCGTTGAAGGCCATCCCCCCGGCCACCGTGGTGGGGGCGAAGCTCGCCACGTTGTCCTCCTGCCACAGGACCTTGCCCGTGGCGGCGTCGAAGGCGTGGTCGTCGGGCTCCTGCGAGGCTTTGTCGCGAGGGTCCGAGGGGTCGCACAGGTAGGACTTCTCGCCGTTGTAGCTCTCGAAGCGGCCGAAGTCGCCGATGGCGGTGGCCCCGTAGACCCCGGTCCCGTCGTAGGCGGTGGTGGCGATGAACCCCCCCGAGAAGCCCCCGAAGACGACGTTGGTGGACCACCGCAGGGCGCCGGTGGCGGGGTCGAGGGAGTAGTACGTCCCGTCCTTGCCCCCCACCCCCAGGAACGTGGCCACGCCCCTGGCGTTCACCCCGGCGTTGGGGGTGGCGCCGAAGTCGAAGTCGCAGTCCAGGTCGGCAAGCGACGGCTTGTACTCCCACGCCAGGGCGCCGGTGGTGATGTGGAAGGCCAGGACGGCCACGTCGTAGGTGCCGTCCGGGGTGAAGTCGCAGTCGGCGGTGTCGAAGACGACCAGGCCCAGGGCGGGCAGCACCGTGCCCGAGGACCACACGCTCCCGCACCCGTCGTTGCGCAGCGCCCCTCCGGGACCGGTCACGTCGGTCTGGAACTCCCACACGGGGTCCCCCGTGGCCAGGCTGGCCCCGACCACGTAGCCGTGGGAGCCCTTCTGGCCGTCCACGTCGACCCCGAACAGGACCAGCCCGTCGGCCACCACGGGCGAGGAGAAGATCCGGGTCCCGTCGGTGTCGGGGTCGGCCGGGAGCATGCCCGGGTAGTCGTGCTCCCAGACCACGGCCCCGGTGGCGGCGTCGAGGGCGTACAGGGTGTAGCCACCGCCGAAGATGACCAGGGGGGGTCGCGTCCCCGACCCCGGCTCGTACCACGCCGACGAGGTGATGAGCCCGCCGTCGGAGGTGGTGGGCCGGGACTTCTGTCCCGGGTAGGGCACCACCCCGTGCTGGGGCTTCACCGTCGTCTTCCAGCGCAGCTTCCCGGTCTCGAGGTCGACGGCGTAGAAGTTGTCGTCCCACGACCCCACGTACACGGTGTCGCCCACCACCGTGGGCGTGGCCGTGACCGAGTCGCCGGTGGGGAAGAACCACGCCTTGCGCAAGGTGGTCACCGTGGAGGGCGTGAGCGTGGTCCGGGCGCTGAAGGTGTGCTGGGCGTTCTGCCCGTAGGTGGGCCACTGCCACGAGCTGACCTGGGTCGGGAAGGTGGCGGCCGAGGACGGGACGATCACGGCCCTGGCGGGGGCCGACCCGCCGCACGCCGACAGCACGGCGGCGGCGAGGACCACGGCCAGTGCCGCCACCCCGCTCGCCGGCCACCGGCCCCGGCGCCCCGCCCCCCCTGCTGGTCCCACGGCGCGACGGAGGCTAGCCGAACCCGGCCGTGGCGGGGGCGTTGCTGGGAGGCCCGGCGTCGGGGGCCGGGTTCTCGCTCGGCCCCGACAGGTAGGGCGCGATCTTGCCCACGGGATAGGGGCAGACCGTCGTGGCCGGGACGCACACCGTCACGCTGGTGGGGAAGTCGAAGCCCCCCGCCACCACGGTCGGGGTGGAGGGCTGGCCGCCCGTGAAGGTGACCTTCATGACCCGGCCCGTGTTGTTGCCGGGCCCGCACCCCGTGAGGAGTCCCTGGCACTGGATGTGGATGTCCACGAAGTAGAGGGTGCCGTCCGGGGCGAAGGCCATCCCGAAGGGGTTGTACTGGTCCGGGTTCTTCCCGATGTCGGTGACGGTGGTGCCCGGGAGGGTGCCACGACCGGGCTCGGGCTTCCCCTGGGGCGTGACCCACCGGATCGAGGGGTTGCCGATGTAGCTGCTCACGGCGAAGCAGTCACAGGCGGGGTCCTTGGCCACCCCGGCCGGGAAGGTCACCTTGAGGAAGGTGGAGAAGTGCACCTTGCTCCGGGGATAGAGCCCACCCGGGCACTGCGCGGCCGAGGTGGGGAGCGAGGACTTGGCGAACTCGAGGACGCTGGAGGTGCCCACGTTGGGCACGAGCAGGTCGCCGTTGTCGTCGAAGGCCATCATCCCGGGCTGGGCCAGGCCGCCGCTGCCGTCGGTGTGGTGGGGGCCGTAGCCGCCCGTGTCGGGCCCGTAGACGATGCAGTAGGTGGTGTAGCTGGGTGCGAACCACTCGACCAGCCGGCCACTGCTCGGGGGCGGATAGGAGCCCTGGGCGGTGGCGATGTCGTTGCCGAAGACGTTCCCCGACGCGGACACGGCACACCCGGTGTAGGTCTGGTTGTTGTTGAAGACGCCGTTGGCGGTCGGCGGGGAGTCACTGCCGATGCTCTGCCCGGGCATCGTGTACTTGCCCGGCACGTACAGGGTCTGGCCGCTGAACGCACCGTTGGGATCGTCGAGCTCCTCGCCGTCGGCGGGCTGCTTGTAGGGCTTGGCGCTGCCCAGGTTGCGCTGGGCCGGCAGGGTGGGGTCGTAGCCCACCACGAAGCGGCCGTCGGGGAGCACGCACATCTGGCCGTTGGGATCCCAGGGGGGGACGAGCTGGCCCGTCAGCCCCGATGGCTCGGAGAGGAAGTCCTCCTCCTCGTTCTGGTCCCAGTAGACGAGGTACCCGGCCTTGCCCGTCACGCCACCCACGAGGCTGGTGGACGTCGTCGACGAGCCCGATACCGTCGTGGTCGTCGACGGCGATGTGGTCGTCGTCGTCGAGCTCTTGGGATTCGTCGAGCAGGCTGCCAGCAACCCGGCTGCGCACAACAACGCCGCGGCGCCCACCGCGTACCGCCCAAGACGTCTCACGCCCTCGCCTCCCCCATGTCCGGCCCCGCCCGGAGACCCCGCTCAGTCCGTCGTTATAGCAGTTGCACGCGCGCCGGTCCGTTTCGCGTGGCACCGCCCGCAACGCAGCGACCGCCGGCGGGCGCGGCGCGGACGTGACGGGACACCGGAGCAGGTGATAGCCCTTAGCGCAACCCAGTCCGCAGCCCGGCCGCGACCGCCGCGTGCCGAGCGGGTCACGACGTGAGGCGCGAAGGTGATCCGGGGGTTCCTCTCCACTACATGGGGTGACGACGCATGAGCCGTGCGCGACGTGGCAAGCGTGGTCGCGCCCGATTCCTCACCGGGAGGCTGACCCTCCCTCGCTGGGCGTATGCAAGTCACCACCGGCGGCGCGTCTGGGGCGTCATCCGCCAGTGGCCGCCGCCGCCCCTGACGGCGCCGGCCCGCACTCCCCTGTACCGCCTGTGGTGGTCGTGGGTCGCCGTCGGCCTCGTCCTCGTGGCCGGGGTGGCCACGGCCCTCGTGACCACCGGGACCCCCTCCTC
>DATJOV010000452.1:0-11351 GCA_035506735.1 Acidimicrobiales bacterium
AAGGAGGGCGTCACCGTGGCCGACCTCCTGGCCCACCGGGCCGGGCTGGCCTGGGTCGACGGGACCATGACCTACGAGGACATGCTGCGCTGGGATCCCGTCACCGAGGCCCTGGCCCGTCAGGCCCCGTCGTGGCCGCCCGGATCGGCCCACGGGTACCACGCCACCACCTTCGGCTGGCTGGTGGGCGAGGTCGTGCGGCGGGTGAGCGCCAGGAGCGTGGGGACGTACCTGCGCCAGGAGATCGCCGGGCCCCTCGGCGCCGACTTCCACATCGGGCTCCCCCCCGAGGACGAGCCCCGGGTGGCCCGCCTGGTGTCGTTCCTCGAAGACGCGGGCGACGGTGGTGGCGGGGGGGCGGGCGGTGTGGCCGGGGCCCTGCAGTCGGCGGGCGGTCCCGACCTGTCCCAGCTGGCCGAGGCGGCGGCCGAGTACCTCGGCCCCGACGGGCCCCTCCTCAAGGCCCTCATGGCCCCGAGCGGCGCCTTCGCCGACGACCAGGTGTGGCACGACCCCCGCCTGCACCAGGCCGAGATCCCCGCCGCCAACGGCATCGGCGACGCCCGCTCGCTGGCCTGCCTCTACGGCGCCTGCGTGAGCGAGGTGGCCACACCGGGGGGAGGGGCGCTGCGGATCCTCACCCCCGAGCAGCTGGAGCGGGCCATCCGACCCGAGACGAGCGGGCCCGACCGGATCCTCCTGGGCCTGGACCTGCAGTGGGGCCTGGGCTTCATCCGCAACGCCGGCATCGTGGCCGTCGCCGGCCTGGGCGGGCCCCGCGCCTTCGGCCACTTCGGCATGGGCGGATCGGCCGGCTGGGCCGATCCCGACGCCGAGCTCGGGATGGGCTACGTCATGAACCGCATGTCCCTCGGCACCACCGGGGACACCCGCAGCTACCGCCTGATGCAGGCCTGCCTGGCAGCCGTCTGATCCCTGGGGGTCCCTAGGACAGGGTCCGGGTGAACGTGACCGAGCGGGCCACGCCGTCCACGCTGCAGTGCACGGTGAAGTGCCATGTGCCGGCGTCGAAGACGCGGTAGGCGATGTAGTGCTCGGGGGCGTAGTACACCAGGCGCAGCGTGGCGTCGGGGCCGCCGCGTCGGGCCGCCTGCACGACCGGGGTCACGAGGCGCACCGCGGCGCCGGGCCCGGCCCCGGTGAAGAGGAGGTGGAACTGGTTGGCGCCGGCGCTGGAGCTCCCCAGGTAGACCTCGGCCCCCGCACCGTGGGGGAGGGCCTCGGTGGTGATGCTCGGGAGGGTGGGCAGCAGGGGCTGGCCCCGGCTGGGGGAGACGGCCTGGCCGACGAAGGTGGCCGTGGCGAACAGGACCACCGGCACCGCCACCGAGGAGGCGAAGGCGCGGCGGGGGGACAGGGCCGGGCCCCGCACGCGCTCGGTCCCGGACCGCCCCAGGCGCAGCAGGCGGAGGCTGTTGAGCACCACCACGAGGCTGGAGACGCCCATGGTCACGGCCGCCACGAGCGGGTCGAGGAGGCCTGCGGCGGCGAGGGGCAGGGCCGAGACGTTGTAGCCCATGGCCCAGCCGAAGTTCTGGACGATCACGGCCGAGGTGGAGCGGGCCACGGCCACGGCGGCGGGGACACCGTTGAGGTCGCTCCCGAGCAGGGCCACGTCGCTGCTGGCCACCGCCGCCTCCGAGCCCGAGCCCACGGCGCATCCCACGTCGGCGGCGGCCAGGGCGGGGGCGTCGTTGACCCCGTCGCCCACCATGAGGACGCGCCGCCCCTCGGCCTCCAGCTCCCGCAGGACCTCGAGCTTCTGGGCCGGCGTGAGGCCGCTGCGGGCGTCGTCGATGTGCAGCGCCGCCGCCACCCGCTCGACGGCGGGGGCGGCGTCGCCGCTCAGCACGGCCGTGCCCAGCCCCATGGCCCTCAGGCGCTCCAGGGCGGCCGGCGCCTCGGGCCGCAGCGGGGTGGCCAGGGCCACCAGCCCCACCACGGCGTCGTCGCGGCGCACCGCCACCACGGTGTCGCCGCCGGACCAGGCCGCCCGGGCCGTCTCGAGGACGGGGGGGAGCTCGTCGTCCCCCACCCGCCCCACCCGGACGTGGCGCCCTTCCACCGTGCCGCGCACGCCCACCCCGGGGACGACCTCGGCGTCGGCGGCCGCCGCCACGGGCGGCGCCGCCTGCCGGATGGCGACGGCCAGGGGATGGTCGGTGTCGGCCTCGACCGCCGCCGCCAGGCGCAGCACCTCGGTCTCGCTCGTCCCCGGGGCGGCCGCCACCGCCGTCACCACGGCGGCACGCTCGGTCAGGGTGCCGGTCTTGTCGAACACCGCCGTGTCGGCCCGGGCCAGGCGCTCCAGGGCGTCGCTGTTGCGCACCAGGATCCCCATCGCCGCCGCCTGGCCCGTGCCCACCATGACCGCCACCGGAGCGGCCAGCCCCATGGCGCAGGGACAGGCCACCAGCACCACGGCCACGCCGGCCAGCACGGCGGTGCCGAAGTTGCCGTCCACCAACCACCACAGGAGGAAGGTGGCCACGGCCCCGGCCAGGACGGCGGGGACGAACACCGAGCTGATGCGGTCGGCCAGGCGCTGGAGCGGGGGCTTGTCGCGCTGGGCCTCCTCCACCAGCCGCTGCAAGCGGGCCAGGACCGACTCCGCCGCCACGCTCCCCACCTCCACCACGAGCACGCCGCCCCCGTTGGTGGTCCCCCCCGTGACGCTGTCCCCGGGGCCGCGGTCGACCGGCATGGGCTCGCCCGTCAGCATGGACTCGTCCACGGCGGACCATCCCGCCACCACGGTGCCGTCGAGGGGGAGGGCCTCGGCCGGGCGGACCCGCACCAGCGCCCCCACGGGGACGCTCTCGGGGGCCACCAGCCGGCCTTCCTCGTCCTCGGTGTCGGCCACGAGGCGCGCCGTGGGGGGGCGCAGGGCCAGGAGGGCGTGCAGGGCGTCGGCGGCGCGCCGGCGGGCCCGGGCCTCGACGGCCCGGCCGGTCACCACGATGGCCACGATGAGGGGGGCCATGACCCCGTGCAGGCGCGCCGCGAAGGCGCCGCTGCCACCCAGGTGGACGTGGCGGCCCCCGAGGGCGATGGTCTCCACCGCGATCACGGCCAGGGCGGCCAGGGTGCCCACCGTGACGAGGGTGTCCATGCTGGTGGCGCCGTGGCGCAGCTGGCGGACGGTGGCCCGCAGGAACGGCCACCCCCCCGCCACCTCCACCGTCACACCCAGGGCCAGCACCGCCCACCCCGGCCCCGCCGTCTCGGGGGCGGCCAGGGCCACGGCCAGCGCCGCCAGGGCCAGCGGCCACGACACCAGGGCCCGGCGCTGCCAGTGGTCGGGGTCCGACCCCGCCGCGGTGGCGCCCTCGTCGGCCCGGGGCGTGGCGCTGTAGCCGGTCGACCCCACCACGGCGCACAGGTCCTCGGCGGAGGTGGCGTCGGGGTCGAAGGACACGAAGGCCCGGGCCGTGGCCAGGTTGACCGAGGCGCTGCGCACGCCGCCGTGCCCGGCCAGAGCCCGCTCGATGCGGGTGGCGCAGGCGTTGCAGTGCATGCCCCCGACGGTGAGCTCCACCACGGCGTCCGCGCCGGGCTCCTCCTCGGGCGCCGCCTCCCCCTCGAGCAGCCCGGTGCCCGCGCCCGTGGCGGTCCCGACCCTCACTCCCGACCCCGCGGCGCGCCGGTCGGGGTCGTCACGGGCCATGCCGTCAGCGTAATTGGGCCGGCGCCGGGCCCGGCAGCGCCACGACACGGCGACACCCCGCGGCGGGCCGGGCCGGGGAGCCCACCGTGGCCCGGCCCGGTGGCGCCGACCGGGCTCAGGCCGGAGGTCCGGAGGTGAGGGTCACCGACGCGCTGTGCTGGGCCCCGGAAGCGTCCACCCACCCCACCGTGACCACGTCCCCGGGCTTGAAGGCCTGGAGGGCGTCGCCCAGGTCCGAGGAGGACGACACGGCGGTGCCGTCCACGGAGTCGATGGTGTCACCGCTCGTGATCCCGGCCTGGGCGGCCGGGCTGCCCGCCTCGACCTCGTCGACGTAGGCGCCGGCCGTGCCCGACGACGACCCGGTGTTCCCCGTGCTGCCCCCGAGGGATCCCGACGACCCCTGGCCGGTGCCGTCGCCCACCTCCACGCCGAGCAGGGCCCGGGGCCCGATCTCCACCGTGGTGCTGGCCTTGCCAGCCCGGATCTGGTCGACGATGGACAGGGCGTTGGAGATCCCGATGGCGTAGGCGTCGTCGGTGGTGGTCTCGGCGCCGAAGCCGCTCGCCCCCTCGGCCGCGGCGGTGTTCATCCCCACCACCTTGCCGGCCAGGTCGACCACGGGCCCGCCCGAGTCACCCGATTGGATGGGGGCGTTCATCTCGATCACGCCGTGCAGCGTCTCCTGGATGACCCCGGGGTCGCCGGCCGTGATGGTCCGGTTGAGGGCGGTGATGGCGCCCCCCACGGCGCTGGGCGTGCCACCGCGGCCCAGGGCGTTGCCGATGGCCACCACGGACTGGCCCACCGAGAGGTTGGTGGAGCTCCCCGTGGGGATCGTCGTCAGGCCCGACGCCCCCTGCAGCTGGAGGAGGGCCACGTCGTCGGTGACCGAGTACCCGAGCACGGTGGCGTCATAGACGCGTCCCGCCCCGTCCACCTGGGCGGTGATGTTGGTGGCGTTCTCGATGACGTGGTTGTTGGTGAGCACGAGGCCCGAGGAGGTGAGGACCATCCCCGTTCCCGCCGCCCCGCCCCCCTGGTCCAGGGTGGTGTCGATGTCCACCAGCCCGGGATCGACGGCCGAGGCAATGGACGAGGTCGTGCCGGCCGAGGGCCCGCCCGCTCCGGGCGCGGTGGCGCCGGCGCCGGTGTTGCCGCTCGTGCCGGTGCTGCCCGACCCGGTGGAGCCGGTCCCGGAGTTGCCGGTGTCGCCCGGGAGGGTGGGCCCCGTGGTGCCGGAGCCGCCCGAGGTGCCCGGCGGTGTGGTGGCGGGCGTGGCCGACCCCGGGCTCGAGGTCTGCACGGCCAGGGCGACGGCCATGCCCCCCACGGCCAGCAGGAGCACGGCCACCGCGATCCAGGCCGCCGCCAGGCTGTGGACGGCCCGCTGCCACCAGCCGCCCCGGGGGGCGGGCGCCGGCCACGGTCCCCAGGGCGAGGCACCCGGAGGGCCGTAGGGGGGAGGGCCGCCGGCGCCGGGGGGGTAGTAGCCCGATCCGCCCGCGCCGCCACCGGGGGGACCCCACCCGGGCGGGACGTAGCCGGGAGGGGCGTAGCCGGGAGGCGGGTAGGCGCCGTAGCCGGGGGCGCCCTGCGCAGGGGAGGCCTGCGGGGTGCCGGCGTGCGGGGTGGCGGCGTGCGGGGGGGCGGGGGGGGCGTAGCCCGGTGTGCCGTAGAACAGGCCCCCGTGCCCGGGCGGGCCGTACCCCGGGGCCGCCCCGGGGTAGCCGGCGGGCGGGGTGGGGTCCTGGTGCCCCGCTCCGTGGGGGTACCCGGCCGGAGGGGTGGGGTCGGGGCTCCCCGTCGGGGCGCGGCCCTCAGGCCCACCGGGATCGGCGACCTCGGACGGTGGGAGCGGGGGCTGGGGGAGCGACCCAGGAACCGGAAGGGAACCGGGGTCGGGCGGCTGGTGCGTCGATTCGTCCACGGTTGCAGCCTGCGAGCGGAGTCTGTGGGTTCACTGTAGGTCGGGCCCGACGGGAGCGATTCACAGCAACCGACAGCTCGCCCTCAGGTTTCGCACAGAAAGGCTCCCCATCATTGTGCTGCACTCGAGGGCGAGTGCCCCTGGACAGGGCGTACCCGAGAAGTGAGCCGCTCGATGGCCTCGTTGCGTTACGTCAGGCACGAACTCTCGCGCCGCTGGAGCCGCACGTTCGTCACCGCCCTGGGCCTGGCCGCCGGCGTGGGCCTGGTCATGGGCATCGTGGGCGTCTCCAACGGCCTGTCCGACGCCCAGAACAAGGTCCTGTCCCCGCTCTCGAGCGTCGGCACCGACATCGTGGTCGAGCGCACCGTCGGCGTGGCCAGCACCTCGGGCGCCACCACCACGACCACGACCACCACGCCCGGCTTCCCCGGCGGGGGCGGCGGCTTCGCCGGCGGGGGCGGCGGGGGAGGGGGAGGGTTCTTCGCCGGGCGCGGCGCCGCCAGCCTGAACGCCAGTGACTCCAGCGCCCTGGCCAGCAACAACTCGTCCATCATCACCGACCTGGCCAAGCTGGGCCCGCCCGGCACCCAGTTCACCTACGACTTCTTCGTGCCCGGCACCCTCATCACCTTCCCCCAGCAGGCCGTGGCCGACGTGGCCAAGCTCAAGGGCGTCCAGGCCGCCGTGCCTGCCCTGTCGCTCCAGGCCCTGCACGAGACGGGGACGGTGCCGAGCGAGACCGACACCGTCACCACCGGGGGCCAGACCATCACCAGCACGGTGAAGCCGCCGGCGCTGACCCAGGCCCAGATCGCACA
The DNA here is from genome assembly GCA_035506735.1 of Acidimicrobiales bacterium. Classification (GTDB taxonomy): domain Bacteria; phylum Actinomycetota; class Acidimicrobiia; order Acidimicrobiales; family UBA8190; genus DATJOV01. The sequence goes on from DATJOV010000452.1 coordinate 6,440, forward strand.
GATCCGCCAGTGCTTCGAGAGCAGCGGGGCATTCCAGCAGTCCACGTCGTCCTCCACCACGACCACCACCCTCCCGGGCGGCACCAAGGGCACGGGCACGCCGGCGGGCAGCTCCGGGGCCGGGCCCAGCCGCACCTTCGCCGGGGGAGCAGGTGGCGGTGGTGGCGGCGGTGGCGGGATCGCCGCCGGCATCCTGAACGGGCGCTTCGGCTCGGCCTTCTCCTCGTGCCTCCCGGCCAGCTACCAGCAGTACATCGACAAGGTGGTCGTCCCCGAGCAGACCATCACCCGGGTGCTCAACCCCCCGACCACCAACACCGCCACCTCGAGCTACACCGTGGCCGGGGTCGACCCCAAGAACACCACCTCGGGGCTCATCACCAAGGCGCAGCTGGTGTCGGGCACGTGGTTCACGGCCAGCCCCGCCAACGAGATCCTGGTGGCCAAGTCCTACGCCAGCACCGAGAACATCAAGGTCGGCCAGACCATGACCATCGACAAGGCCCAGTACAAGGTGGTGGGCCTGGTGAACCCGTCGCTCACGGGCGACTCCTCCGACATCTACTTCGACCTGGCCACGCTGCAGTCGAGCGCCTCCCAGGGCAGCCGCATCAACGAGGTGCTGGTGAAGGTGGCCAAGTCCAGTGACGTGAACACGGTGGCGGCCGCCATCAAGAAGGAGCTCCCCGGGGCCACCATCCTCACCTCCAAGCAGCTGGCCGGCCAGGTCACCGGCAGCCTCTCCAACGCCAAGAAGCTGGCCTCGGACCTGGGCGTGGCCCTGGGCGTCATCATCCTCATCGCCGCCCTCCTCATCGCCGCCCTCCTGACCCTGTCCAACATCGCCAAGCGGGTGCGCGAGATCGGCACCCTGCGCGCCATCGGCTGGTCGCGCCGTCGGGTGGTGGGGCAGATCATGGCCGAGATGCTCGGCATCGGCATCGTGGGGGCCGCCCTCGGCGTGCTCATCGGCCTCGGGGTGTGCGGCCTCGTGGACGCCTTCGGTCCCACCCTCACCTACACCACCACCGGTGTCCAGGTCGGGGCGTCCTCGGCCAGCAACCTGCTCCACACCGTGGGCACGGCGCCGGCGGCGGGCCAGACGGTGAAGCTGCACACCTCCATCTCGGCCCTCACCGTGATCGTGGCGGCCGTGATCGCCATCGCCGGGGGTCTGGTGGCGGGGCTGGCCGGGGCGTGGCGGGCGTCGCGGCTCTCCCCGGTGGAAGCCCTGCGGGACCTCGGATGACCGACCACGACCCCGACCTGCCCGCCGACCCTGCGGCGCCCGCCGCACCGGAAGGAGCGACCGTGCACGACCCCTCGGGACCCGTGGCCACAGAGGCCCCGCCCCTGTACCGCCTGCGCGGCGTGCAACGCCGCTACGTGCGCGGTGCCAACGAGGTGGCCGCCCTGCGGGGCGTCGACCTCGACATCGGCGCGGGCGAGTTCGTGTGCATCGAGGGGCCGAGCGGTTCGGGCAAGAGCACGCTCCTGCAGCTGCTCGGGGCCCTCGACACCCCCACCTCGGGCACGGTGCAGATGGACGGCCGCGAGCTCGGGTCGGCCCGTGACGACGTCCTCACCGGGATCCGGGCCACCCGCATCGGCTTCGTCTTCCAGCAGTTCAACCTCATCCCCACCCTGAGCGCCTCGGAGAACGTGGAGCTGGCCATGGCGCCCCAGGGCGTCCCCAAGGCCGACCGGGCCGGGCGGGCCGAGGAGCTGCTCTCCCGGGTGGGCCTGGGGCACCGCCTCGACCACCTGCCCTCGCGCCTGTCGGGAGGGGAGCAGCAGCGGGTGGCCATCGCCCGGGCCCTGGCCAACCGGCCCGAGGTCATCGTGGCCGACGAGCCCACCGGCAACCTGGACTCCGAGAGCGCGGGCGAGGTGCTCTCGCTCCTGGTCGAGCTCCAGCAGCGCGACGGCGTCACCGTCATCATCGCCACCCACGACCCCGAGGTGGCCCAGCGCGCCAGCCGCCATCTGCGCCTGCGCGACGGATCGATCGTCCAGGACACGAGCGCCTAGGGGGACGGGCCCGCTCCGGCCGCCACGGCCGCCACCGGGCCCGCCCGGTGGCCGCGCCAGGGCCGACGCGGCAGGATGAGCGGGTGACGACGGCGGACCGGCGCGTGACCGGGACCGCGCGCCGGGCCGGGGGGGCGGCGTCCGAGGAGGGCGGGCCACACTGGCTGCGCCGCGGCCTCCCCGACATCCTGGGCATCGCCGCCGTGGCGGCGGCGGCCGTGGTGGTGCTGGCCCCGGCCCTGGCCCACGGGGCCTCGCTCGGGCCCTTCGACCTGCTGTCGCGCTACGGCCTCACCCGGCGCAGCGGCGTGCGTGTCCACAACGCCCAGACCGTGGACCAGATCGCCGAGATGGTCCCGTGGACGGTGCTGTCGTGGACCCAGGTCCACGCCGGGCACCTGCCCCTGTGGAACCCCGACAACGGCCTGGGGCTCCCCCTGGCCTTCAACTGGCAGTCGGCCGCCTTCTCGCTCCCCACCCTCCTCGGGTACCTCGCCCCCCTCCACCTGGCCTACACCGTGGCCGTCCTGGCGACCTTCGTCCTCGGGGGCACGGGGGCCTACGTCTTCGCCCGGGTGCTGCGCCTGCATCCCCTGGCGTGCGTCCTGGCCGGCGTGGCCTACGAGCTGAGCGGCGAGTTCGTGGGCTTCTCGGGCTGGCCCATCGCCGGGGTGATGGCCTGGACGGGGTGGCTCTTCGCCGCCGCCGTCCTGGTGGTGCGGGGCCGGCACCGGGTGCGGGCCGTCTCCGGCCTGGCCCTGGCCACGGCCGGGGCCTTCTACGCCGGCCAGCCCGACGCCCTGGTGGTCGTGGTGGCGGGGCTGGCCCTCTTCCTGGTGGTGGTGCTGGCCGTGACGGCCCGGCGGGCCCGCGCCGCACGCCCCGTGCTGCGGCCCCTCCTCGACCTCGTGCTCGGGGCCGGGGCGGGCGGGGCCCTGGCCGCCCCCCTCGTGCTCCCCGGGCTCCAGCTCGTGTCGGGGTCGGTGTTCGCCCACGCCACCCGCACCAACGGGGCGCTCTCGCCCTACGACGTGGTGAACCTGCTCTTCCAGGGCTTCAACGGGCGGCCCGTGGCCGCCAACCAGTGGTTCGGGGTGGGAAGCACCGCCTACGTGGGGGTCGTGGCCGTGGTGCTGGCCTGTGCCGGGGTGGGGCTGCGCCGGCGCCGGCCCGAGGTGATGGCCCTGGCCGCCGTGGTCGTGGTCATGGGGGCGCTCGCCTTCGTCCCCGCCCTGGCCTCGGCCCTCGACGCCCTGCCCTTCCACGCCCGCTGGCACCTGGGCATGGTGGTGGTGACCTTCGCCCTGGCCGTCCTGGCCGGGGTGGGGGCCGACGTGGTGCTGCGCCATCCCCGCCACTTCGACACCCGCATGTGGCTGGGGTCGGGCTTCGCCGTGGCGGCGGTGATCGAGGCCGGGCTGTGGCTGGTGGGGCGGGGCCACCTCCCCCCCGCCTCGGCCCGCCTGCGCGACCAGAGCTTCGCCTGGCCCGTGGTGGCCACCGCCGTGGGCCTGGTGGTGGTGGCGGCCCTGCGCCCCCGGGGGGGCGGTCCCGACGGACCCCTCGTGGACGGGCCGCCCTCGGCCACGGTGCGGGCCGGGGTGGGGGCGCTGGCCGTCCTGGTGGCGGTCGAGGCCGCCTTCCTCCTCGGGGTGGGGACGCCGGTGTGGTCCTCGAGCCCGGGCTTCCTGCCCACCACGACCGGGGTGCGGGCCCTGCAGGCCGCCGTGGGGGGCAGCACCGTGGCCTTCGGCACCCGCTCGTGCGAGCTGCCCCCCACGCTCGGCATCCTGCCCGAGGCCAACGCCGCCTATGGCGTGCACGAGCTGTCGGCCTACGACCCCATCACCCCCCGGGCCTACTTCCGCACCCTGCGCCCCCCGCCCTCCCTCCCGGTGAGCGCCTTCTGCCCCGTGGTGCGCAGCGCCGCCGAGGCCCGGCGCTACGGCGTGGGATTCATCCTCGAGCCGGCCGGGGCCCGGCCCCCGGCCGGCACCGTGCCCGACGGGTCGGTGGGGACCGAGGCCCTCTACCGCGTCCCGGGAGCGGCCGCCGCCACCGCCACCCCCCTGGGGCCCTCGGGGGCCCTGCCCCGCCCCGGGGCGGCCGGCACCCCGCTGGCCGTGACCCACCCCGGTCCGGCCTCGTGGCGGGTGGAGACGACGGGCACCCGGCCGGCCGTGGTGCGCCTGCGCCTCACCGACGTGCCGGGCTGGCACGCCACCGTCGACGGCCGCCCCCTGGCCCTGCGCCCCTTCGGGGGGATCATGCTCCAGGCCGTCGTGCCGGGCGGGCGCCACACCGTGGTGCTCACCTACGACCCGGGTGGCTTCCGCCTCGGGCTGGCCCTGGGGGCCGTGGCACTGGCCGCCCTGCTCGTGGCCGCCGTTCTGGCCCGCCGCCGGGGCGCGTCGGCCCTGCCCCAGGTTTCGGGGCGGCCGTAGACTGTTCGCCATGCCACGGAGTGAGGGGGCCCGGTGGTACCTGTGGCTCGTCCTCGTGTGCGTAGCCGGGAGCGCCCTGCCCGTGGTGTGGATCCTCACCCACGACCTTCACGCCGTGCCCACGGGCGACGCCTTCTACTTCCACTACCAGGCCAAGTACATCGCCGACGGTCGGGGATGGTTCATCAACCCCTACTCCGGGCTCCCGCACCAGCCCCTGGGCCCGAGCGCCGAGCATCCGCCCCTGTGGATCCTGGTGCTGGCCTTCGCCGACACCATCGGCATCACGAGCTACCCGGCCCAGCTGTTCTTCGCATGCGCCATCGGGGCCGGGGCCGTCTTCTGCACCGGCCTGGCCGCCCGGGAGGTGGGCGGCCGGCGCGTCGGCCTGGTGGCGGCGGTGGTGGCCGCCGTCTACCCCAACTACTGGATCAACG
>DATJOV010000453.1:0-15680 GCA_035506735.1 Acidimicrobiales bacterium
TCCGGGTGGTCTTCCCGGCCGGGATGACGAGGCCCGGGCCCAGGCAGTCCTTGGCCGGGGCGCAGGTGGCGCCGTCGAGGCCGACGGGGTCGGGGTCCTCGGTGGTGACCCCGGTGACGGTGACGTCGCCGGGGTAGGCGAAGCTCCAGCCCCACTGGAAGGCGGTGACGTGGACCTTGACGGCGGGGTCGGGGGCCACGGCGTCGACCCGGTTCTCCACGACGACGGTGAAGGCGAAGAGGACCAGGACGATGATGACCGGGACGATGGTGTAGGTCAGCTCCAGGGGGATGTGGTACTGGAACTGCCGGGGCAGCTCGTCCGAGCGCTTGCGGTAGCGGATGACCGACCAGATGATGAGCCCGCCCACGAAGGCCCCCACCACGACGGCGGCGATGACGGTGCCCGAGTAGAGCAGGAACTCGTTGTGGGCCTGCTTGGTCGAGCCCCGGTAGCCCCAGAAGGTGGGGAGGTTGCACCCGCCCAGCAGCATCACCAGGGCGATCCCCCCCAGCACGCCCAGCGCGCGACGGGGGCGGCGGGGCGCGGCCGTGTCGGTCGTTTTTGCTGCCCGGGGCGTCACGGCGACGACACTAGCGAACGGCGATCGGAGAGTAGTAGTTCGCTCCCCCGCTTCAGGAGGGGGGCCCGGCGCGCTCCTCGGACTCCCTCGCCGCCCAGGTGAAGACCCCGGTGGCCATGGTGGAGGTGGCCTCGGCCGCCAGGCGGGCGAAGACGGCGGTCCGGACCCGGTGCACCCCGGCGTCCCCGGGGGCGGCCAGGGCGGCCAGCTCGGCCAGGTGCCCGGCCAGGCGCAGGGCGACCCCGGGCCCGCCCCCCTCGCCGTCCTCCGCCTCGAGCAGGGCGGCGGCCCGGTCGGCCAGGACGCCGGCCCCACCCGCCAGGTCGGCCAGCTCCGCCGCCACGGCGGCCTCGGGGGCGGGCTTGAGGGTGGCCGGGTTGCCGTCCCACCACCCCCCGTACAGCCGCCACACGTTGCGCACCACGAACTCGGGCTCGTCGTAGACGGGGCGCAGGTAGGGCCGGTCCAGGAGGTGGGGCGGGGGGGTCACGGCGTGGACGACCTCGTCCAGCCGGGCCCCGGCGTTCATGAGGGCGACCGTCTGGTCCACCAGGGCGTCGAGGAGCTCGGCCGTGTCGGCCAGGGCCTGGCGGACCCGGTCGGCCCCGACGACGGGGAAGCCGTGCCCGGGTAGGAGGACCTCGGGTTCGAGGGCCAGCATGGCGCGCAGGGCGTCGGCCCACTCCCGGGGGTAGCGCTGGACCTTCTGGGGGTTGCCGGCGTTGGGCGAGGCCCAGATGAAGAGGTCGCCGCAGCACACCGTGCGGCGGTCGGGGACCCAGGTCCAGGTGTGGTCGTCGGTCTCCCCCCGGGCGTGGTGCAGGACGAAGTGCCGCCCCCCCACGTCGAGGTCCAGGGTGGAGGCGTAGGTGCGGTCGGGGTAGCGGTACTCGGTGGGCCAGCGCAGCCCCGGGACCCCGAACTGGCGCTGGTTGATCACGGCGTTGTAGCCGGCCGTGGCGATGTAGCGGTCGAAGCGGGCCGGCACGCCCTCGTGCGAGACCACCACCGGCGCCGCCCAGCCCCGCTCGGCCGCCTCCTCCTCCCACGCCGGGAGGCCGAAGACGTGGTCGATGTGGCCGTGGGAGTAGACGGCGGTGTGGAGGCGCCCGGCGCTCCAGCCCCGCACGACCTCGTGCACCGCGGCGGCCACGAAGCTCGAGCCCGTGTCGACCAGGACGAGGCCGTCGTCGGTCTCGAAGGCCGACACGTTGGCGAACGAGGGCACGAAGGCGACGTCGGGGTGGACCTCGGCCAGCCCGCCCAGGTAGCCGCCCACGGGGTGGACCTCGACGATGTCCACCTCGCCCCGCCACAGCCGGTCGGCCAGGTCCAGCACGTCGTCGGTCACGGGCCGGCGTCCCGGGCCGAGCGCCACGCCCGCCGGAGGCGGGCCGTGCCCCGGCCGGCCCGGCGGGCGACGCCGGGCACCGTGCCGCCGTCCACCCGGCCCGGCCCGGCCCCCGTCCCCGGGGCCGTCGCCGGGGTGGGGCGGGGGTAGCGGGTCAGGGTGGCCAGCCGGATCCAGGCCAGGGCGGCGAGCTCGACCACGGCGATGCCGGCGGCGCCGGGGCGCAGGGCCGGGAGCGCCGGCGCCAGCGCCATGAGCACGGGGACCACGACGTCGAGGGTGGCGTGGAGCCCGACCCGGCGCACCCGCAGCGCCCCCAGCGGTCCCGGGGCCGTGAGGGCCAGCACGGCGAAGGCGGCACCGCCCCCCACGAGGAGCCCGCCCCGGGCCACGTGGACGGAGGAGGTGGCCAGCACCAGGGCCAGGAGGTACTCGACCAGCTGGTGGAGGGCGAAGGGCACGGGGCGCCGGCTGGGCGCCGCCCTGCCGGCGGCGACGCGGCCGGAGGCGGCGGGGCCGTCGATGGGACCGCTACCCGGTGGCGGCGCTCGGGCCCTCGGCGTCCTTGGCGGCCTTGTCGGGCGCCCCGGTGCCGTCGGCGGCGGCGCTGTCCTTGGCTCCCTCGGCCACGCCCTTCTTGAACTCGGAGTGGGCCGAGCCCAGGGAACGGGCCAGCTTCGGGATCTGGGACCCCCCGAAGAGGACCACCACGAGCACGACGACGACGATGATCAGGTCCGGCCCGAAGATCTCGGCGATGAGTGGGTGCACGGCGCCTTCCCCTTCCTCGGATCCCGAGGGATCCGCCACCAGGTTAGACCGCGTCGGGACACCCCATGCTGCGGGGGCCGGCCCCGGAGCGGCCTCACCCGGCCAGGAAGACCCCCATGACCAGGGCGGCGAGCGAGGACAGGGAGGCCGTCGCCCCCCAGGCGGCCAGGCCCCGGGGGGTGCGGGCCCGGGTGTGGAGATAGGCGGCGACGCCGGCCAGGGCCACCACGGCGATCTTGATCCCGAGCACCACCTGCCAGGCGTGGGGCTGACCGGCGTGGACGACCGAGACGTTCCAGAACCCGGTGACGACCAGCACGGCGTAGGCGGGCCACTGCACCCGGCCGAAGGCCCGGGCCAGGGTGCGGGCCGCCCCCTCCCCGAGGCCGCGGGCGGCCGGGACCAGGCCCGCCATGGTGATCTGGCCCCCCACCCACACCGCCGCCGCCAGGACGTGGAGCGACAGCCGGACGCCGTCGACGGCGGAGGCCAGGCCTCCGGCGGCGCTGGTGGCGCCCGTCACCTCCCCTGCCAGTTGGGCTTGCGCTTCTCGGCGAAGGCCACCGGTCCCTCCATGGCGTCGGCGGAGGAGAAGACCACCCCCACCGCCTCGGCGTTGAGCTTCCAGCCCTCCTCTTCCGACACCCCGGCCGCCCCGGTCATGACGTACTTGGACCACCGCACGGCCAGGGGGGCGTTGTCGGCGATCACGGCCGCCAGGGCCATGGTCTCCTCCATGAGGCGGTCGGCCGGGACCACGCGGTTGACCAGACCCAGGGCCAGGGCCCGTCCGGCGTCGATGGGGTCACCGGTGAGGGCCAGCTCCAGGGCCACGGCCAGGGGGAGGCGCTTGGGCAGGCGGATGAGGCCGCCCGCCCCGGCCACGAGGCCCCGCTTCGCCTCGGGGATCCCGAAGGTGGCGTGCTCGGCCGCCACCACGAGGTCGCAGGCCAGCATGATCTCGCACCCCCCGGCCAGGGCCGCCCCGTTCACGGCGGCGATCACGGGCTTGGGGAAGCGGCGCTGGGTGATGCCGCCGAAGCCGCCCGTGCCGCCCATGATGGCGCCCCCCTCGCCCGAGGCGAAGGCCTTGAGGTCCATCCCGGAGGAGAAGGCCTTGTCGCCCGCCCCGGTCACCACCACCACGGCACACCCGGTGTCGGCCTCGAGCTCGTCGAGGGCCTCGGCCATGGCCGTGCTCACCTCCCCGTTGATGGCGTTGCGGGCCTCGGGGCGGTTGATGGTGAGGATCTCGACCCCACCCCGTCGCTGGCGTTCGACTGCCGGCATGCTGTCTCCTCGTCGTCCCGGTGGTGCCCCTCGTGGCCCGGCGGGTGCGGGCCGAGTCTGGTCGCGCCGCCGCCGGCCCTGCCACCCTCGCCCGCCCGGCGTGTTCGGAGGGTCGGCCGGGGGTCAGCCCGCCAGGTGGTAGCGGGGAGGGGTCCCCGACACGGCCACGGCCCGGCCCACGAGGTCGCACCCGGCCAGGCCCCCGAGCTCGCCCTCGGCCGCCGTGGCCACCACCCGCCGGCCGTCGGGGAGGTCGGCCAGGACGGGCGCCGCCACCACCGAGCCGTCCCGGCTGTGGACCACGGTGCCGGCCGCCACCACGGCTGGTCCCTCGGCCTCCTCCACCACCGCCAGGGCCGAGGCGTCGATGCGCCGCTGGGCGGCGGCGGTGTCCCCCCGGCGCCAGCCCCGGGGGGCGGGCCCGGCGCCGTAGACCCCGGCGGCGTGCTTGGTGGCGTACCACCCGAGCGCCCCCACGTAGCCGGTGCCGCCCTCCCGGCGCAGGCGCTCGGCCATGGTGGCGATGGCGTGGAGGGAGTAGTTGTTGCCCGGTCCGCCGAAGTAGGGGAGGCCCCCGGTCACGGTGAGCCCGCGGGGGTCGTCCCACGCCAGGCCCAGGGCCTCGGCCCCCATCTCCACCGCGCACGGGAAGCAGGAGTAGAGGTCGAAGCGCCCCACGTCGTCGGGTCCGATGCCGGCGGCGGCGAGGGCGGCCCCGGCGGCGGCGGCCATGCCGGGGGACGATCCCGGGTCGGGACGGGCCGAGGGGAACCACACGTCGGCCGCGTCCGCCCCCGACCAGCAGAAGACGGCCTGGTCGGCCAGGCCGGCGGCCCGGGCCGCGGCCAGCGAGGTGACCAGCACGGCCGCCCCCTGGTCGACGCCGAGGACGGCGCACAGGCGCTTGGGGTAGGGCTCGGCCACGATCCGGTTGTCGGGGCCCGGGGTGGCGAGCTCCCCGGGCGTCCGGGCCGTGGGGAACCAGGCGCAGGGGTGGCGGGCGGCCACCTCGGTGAAGGGGGCCATGAGCTCGCCCAGGGCCAGGCGGTGCTCGGCCTGGGTCCGTCCCGCCCGCCGGGCCAGGACGCTCTCGAACAGGGCGTAGACCTGGACGGGGGTGACGAGGCGGGCCGCCAGCTCCGCCGGTCCCGCCCCGGGGCGGGTGTCGCCCACCACGGGATCGGGGGCGTCGTCCCCGGCCGGGGTGGCTCCGGGCCCGCCCCCGCCCGCCACGGCGCGCCGGGCCGAGCGCTGGGCCTCGGCCCCCACCACCAGGACGCTGTCGAGCTCGCCCGCGGCGATGGCGTCGGCGGCGCGCCCCACGAACCACTGCGGGGTGTTGCCCCCGATGGTCCCCACCTCGACCCGCCGGGGGGCGAGCCCGCACCGCCGTGCCAGGGCCGTGGCGGGGGCGGGGCCGACGGGGGAGAGCACGTTGACCATCGAGACCTGCTGCACGCCCCGGCGCAGCCCGGGGGCGTCGTCGAGGGCGAGCTCGGCCGCCCGCACGGCCAGCTCGAGGGCGTCCACGGGCTCGGTGCGCTCCACCACCTGCCCCGTCCCGAGGACGACGGGCAGGCGGTCCTCGTCCGGGCTCAGCTCCGTCGCACCTCCGCCCAGGGCACGTCCTTGTCGACCTCGACGTCGCGGGGCAGGCCCAGGATGCGCTCGGCCATCTGGTTGCGCAGGACCTCGGAGGTCCCGCCCTCGATGGTGTTGGCGCGGGCCCGCAGGAAGGTGGTGGCCCGGGCCTCGGCGCCGCGGTCGCCCGGTGCCCACGCCACGGCCCCCAGGCCGTTGGCGTCCACGGCGAAGCTCGAGCGGCGCTGGTTGAACTCGGCGTTGAAGACCTTGTTGACCGCCCCCTCGGGACCGGGCTGCTGGCCCCGCTGGCGGGCCGAGTTGGCCCGGAAGGCCGTGATCTCCTTCACCTGGGACTCGATGTAGAACTGGGCCAGGCGCTGGCGCACGAGCGGGTCGCCGCGGTCGGGGATGCCGTCGAGGTACGACAGCCACGGATCGCGTCGCACGCCCCCGGCGAAGGACACCGGGTCGAGCGAGATCCCGGCCAGGGCCACCCGCTCGTTCATGAGGGTGGTGCGGGCGCAGCGCCACCCGTCGCCCACCGCCCCCACCCGGTTGGCGTCGGGGATGCGGACGTCGGTGAGGAACACCTCGTTGAACTCCGAGGACCCGGTGAGCTGCTTGAGGGGGCGCACCTCGACCCCGGGGGCGTGCATGTCGAGGATGAAGTAGGTGAGGCCCTCGTGCTTGGGGACGTCGGGGTCGGTGCGGGCCAGGAGCATCCCGAAGCGGGCCAGCTGGGCGATGGTGGTCCACACCTTCTGCCCGTTCACCACCCACTCGTCGCCGTCGCGCACGGCACGCGTCGACAGCGAGGCCAGGTCGGAGCCCGATCCCGGCTCGCTGAAGAGCTGGCACCAGATCTCCTCGCCCGAGAGGATCTTGCGCAGGTAGCGCTCCTTCTGGGCCTCGGTGCCGTGCTCGACCAGGGTGGGCCCGGCCAGCCCGACCCCGAGGAGGTTGACGGCCACGGTGGGGAGCCGGTAGCGGTTGAGCTCGGACCGGATGACCTGCTGCATCCAGGCCTCGCCCGACAGGCCCCCGTACTCCTTGGGCCACAGGGGGGCGGCGTAGGGGCTGCGGCCGATGGTGCCCTGCCAGGTGAAGGGGTTGAAGCCGCTGGCGCGCTTGGATGCCTCGAGGGCGGCGTCGTCCCCGGCCTCGGCCGCCTCGGCCCACCCCGGCGGCAGGGCGTCGCCCAGCCAGGCGCGGAACTCGGTGCGGAAGGCGGCCTGCTCGGGTGTGTCCTCGATCTCCCAGCGCAACGGCCCCGACCTCCTCACCGGAGCCGGCCCGGCCCCGAACGCCCCACCGGCGCGCCGGGGGAGCACGGCGGGCTCCTCCACGGCGGGTTCATTGTAGGACCGCCGCCGCCGTGCCCGGCCCGGCGTCAGGCCCGCGGCGGCCCGGCCCGGGGTGCGTCAGCGCACGAGATGGATGGGCGGGCGGGCCCCGTCGGCCCCGGCCGCGTCGAGGAGGGCGCGCCGGCGCGCCGCCACCGCCTCGAGGAAGGCCCGGCCCCGTGCCAGGTGGCGCAGGATGTCGGCCTGGCCCTGGGGCCGGGGCAGCATCCAGGAGTGCCCGCCCGGCACCCACAGCACCTCGATGCCGGTGAGGTCGGCGAACTCGCGGGCCGTGTCGGGGCTCACGATGCGGTCGAAGCAGCCCCACACCGGGAGGATGGGGACGCCGGCGTCCACGATGCGCCGCACCCCGTCGCGCAGGTCGATGGCCATGAGCATGGAGCCCACCGGCAGGGTCCGCCCCATGGAGCGCAGGTTGCGGCGGGCGTCGGGCCACAGGCCGCGCAGGGTGGAGGCCAGGCGCCGGCCGATGAGGAGGTCGGGGGTGTCGAGGATGGCGGCCACCAGGAGGTCGGCCACGCCCGCCATGTCGGGGAGCACGGGCCCGAGGAGCGACACCAGGATGCCGTGGCGCTGCTTCCAGCCGGGCGTGGCGGCGCCGTCGCGGTAGACGATGCCGAGGACCCGCTCGGGATGGGTGTCGGCCAGCTCCACGGCCACGGCCCCGCCCATGGAGTGCCCGAGGAGCACGGCCCGTGCCGCCCCCACGTGGTCGAGGAGGTGGACCACCTGCTCGGAGATCTCCCCGATGTTGACCCGCTCCCACGGCAGGGGGTCGCTCCCGGCGAAGCCGGGCAGGCTGGGATTGAGGACGCGCCAGCCCAGGCGCTCGGCCAGGTTGCTGCTCTCGCGCCAGTACATCCCGCCCCCGGCGAAGTACCCGTGGAGGTTGACGGCCCACACCGGCTCGCTCCGGGGGCCCTCGGGCCCGTGGGCGTGGACGTTGTCCGACACGGCGTAGCGCAGGCGGCGCCCGTCGATGACGAGCTTGTGGGGGATCATGCGCACGGTGCGGCGCGACGGTGCGGCCGGACGCCCCGACGGGGAGGGCGTCCGGGGGGCGCGGCCGGTGCGGCTCGGACGCGTGGGCAGGGCTGGCGCGTGCATGGCGACGGTTCGACCCTACCTCAGGCCCCCCGCTTACCTGCGGGAGGTGGTCCGTCTGGCACGGAGTGTGGCGGCATGGAGGCGGTGATCACGCTGAGTGGGTCAGGCCCCGGACGCGGTCGAGGGCCTCGGCCGCCTCGTCCACGAACCGCCGCACCAAGGTGGCCGCCGGCACCAGGGCGTCGATGGCTCCCACCCCCTGCCCCGAGGGGTAGCACTCGCGGTCGGGGTCGACGCCGGGGGTGGTCTCGTCCCCGCCGAGATGGAAGGCGCCGTCGCGGATGGAGCGTCCCAGCTGGGCCGGGAAACGCTCGAGCTCCCCGGGTCGGGCGTCGAAGAAGGCCGTGTAGTCGTTGGCCAGCACCCGCATGGTCTTGCCCGAGAAGGCCCGGCTCACGGTGGTGGCGTCCTCGGCCGCCCGCAGCAGGGCCGACTTGTACCCGGCCACGGCCCTGGCCTCGGGGGTGGCGATGAAGCGCGTCCCCACCCACACCCCGGCCGCCCCCAGGGCCAGCGCCGCCGCCAGCCCCCGGCCGTCGGTGATGCCGCCCGCCGCCACCACGGGGACGGCGTCGCCCACGGCGTCGACCACCTGGGGCACGAGGGGAAAGGTGGCCACCTGGCCCGTGTGCCCGCCTGCTTCGGTGCCCTGGGCCACCACGATGTCGCACCCGGCGTCCACGGCCCGCCGGGCGTGGTCGACCTTGCCGCACATGTTGACCACCAGCACCCCGTGGTCGTGGCAGCGCGCCACCACCTCGACCGGGACGCCCAGTCCGGCCACGAAGACGGCGGCCCCGCCCTCGATGACGGCGTCGACCTGGGCCGCCAGGTCCCCCGGCATGGCGGTGAGGAGGTCGACGCCGAAGGGCCGGGTGGTGCGGTCCCGCACCGCCGCCATCTCCTCCACCATGGTCTCGGTGGACATGGTCGAGGCCCCCAGGCAGCCGAAGCCGCCCGCCTCGGACACCGCCGCCACCAGGTGGTGATAGGAGACGCCCCCCATCCCGGCCAGCATGACGGGGTGCTCGATGCCGAGCAGCTCGGTGAGTCGGGTGTGCACGGGCGCCCCCTTGCCGTGGTGCGGTCGCGGCGGGCCGTGAGTCTACGACGCCGCCCGCCCCGCCCCCGGTAGCCTCGGGGCCCATGGGCGCCCCCCCGTCGCGGCTGCGCGCCGCGGGGCACCGGGTCCTGGTCACGGCGCACGCCGTGCGCCACCTGGGGATGCACACCACCGGCCTCATCGTGGCCAACAGCGCCCGCCGCCGCCTCCACGCCACCCGGGGGGCCGGCACGGGCGAAGGACCGCCCGTCACCCCGGGCGCCCTCCAGCGGGTCGAGGCCTGGAACCCCCGGCCCGGGGTGGCCCAGTTCCACTTCGAGCGGGCCCGGCTCGAGGTGGCCTTCCTCGCCGCCGACGTGGTGCGGGTGACGTGGGGACCGGGTCCCCTGCCCGTCCCCTACGCCCTGGCCGGGGAGCCCGACTGGCCCGTCCCCGAGGTCCAGGCCCACCCCCTCGACGCCCTGCGCCCGGGCGGCCCCTGGGTCCTGCGCAGCGAGGCGCTCGAGGTGGCGGTGGGGCCCGACGGCACCCTGCGCACGGCCCGCCCGGGGGGACCGGTCCGGCGCAGCGAGTCGCCCCCGGCCCGGCGGGGGGTGGCGTGGGAGCAGACCATGGTGCTGCGCCCGGGGGAGCGCCTGTGCGGCCTGGGCGAGCAGGCCGCCGGGGTGGACCTGCGGGGCGGGGTGGTGCGCCTGTGGAACACCGACCCCGGGGGCTCGTGGGGGCCGGGCCAGTCCCCCATGTACGTGGGGATGCCGGTCCTGGTGGCGGCCCACCCCGAGGGCGACGTCCTCGTCTTCTACGAGAACTCCACCGACGCCACCTTCCGTCTCGGCCAGCCCGACGACGACCACGACGCCGACGGGGTGGCGAGCGTGCGCTTCGCCGGGGGGGTCCTGCGCCGCTATCTGGTGGCGGGCCCGCTGCCGGTGTTGCTGGACCGCTACACCGAGCTGACGGGCCGCCCCGCCCTGGCGCCGCGCTGGGCCCTCGGCTACCACCAGAGCCGGTGGGGCTACCGCACCGAGGGCGACGTGGCCGCCGTGGCGGCGGGGTTCGCCGAGCTCGGCATCCCCCTGAGCGCGGTGCACGTGGACATCGACTACATGGACGGGTTCCGGGTCTTCACCGTGGACCGCACCCGCTTCCCGGCCCTGGACCGCCTCACCGGCGACCTGGCCCGCACCGGCACCCGTCTGGTGACCATCCTCGACACCGCCGTCAAGGTGGACCCCGGCTTCGCCCTCTACCGCGACGGCCTCGAACGCCACCTCTTCTGCACCGACGGCCGGGGGCGGGTGGTCGAGGGCGTGGTGTGGCCCGGTCGCTGCGCCTACCCCGACTTCACCGACCCGGCCGCCCGCTCGTGGTGGGCGGCGCAGTACCCCGCCCTGGTCGACGCCGGCGTGGCCGGCTTCTGGCACGACATGAACGAGCCCACCTCGATCGCCCTCCTGGGCGACCCCACCCTGCCCACCGCCACCCGCCACGACTTCGACGGGCGGGGCGGCGACCACGGCGAGGCCCACAACCTGTACGGGATGCTCATGAACAGGGCCGGCGCCGAGGGGGTGGCCGCCGCCCGTCCCGGTCACCGGCCCTTCGTGGTGTCGCGCTCGGGGTGGGCCGGCAACCAGCGCTGGGCCTGGAACTGGACGGGCGACGCCGCCTCGACGTGGGCCGCCATGCGCCAGCAGATCGCCACCGTGGTGGGGCTCGGGCTGTCGGGGCTGCCCTTCACCGGTTCGGACACGGGGGGCTTCAGCGGGGACCCGGGCGACGAGCTGTACCTGCGCTGGCTCCAGATGAGCGTGTGCATGCCCTACTGCCGCACCCACTCGGTCCTGGGCGTGCCCCGGCGCGAGCCGTGGTTCCTGGCCGAGCCCACCCGGTCCCTGGTGGCGGGCTGGATCCGCTTCCGCTACCGCCTCCTGCCCTACCTCTACACCCTGGCCCACCACGCCGCCGCCACCGGCGCCCCGCTGGTGCGCCCCGTGTGGTGGCCCCAGCCCGGCACCGCCCCGGTCCGGTTCCCCGAGGCGGGCGAGGACGACGCCTTCCTCCTGGGCGAGGCCCTCCTGGTCCTGCCGGTCACCCTCCCCGGGGCCCGGCACCGGGCCCGTCCCCTCCTCCCCGGGCGGTGGCCCAGCCTGTGGGCGCCCGGCGACGGGGACGGCGACGAGGCCGGCGTGGACCGGGTGGCCGCTCCGCTCGAGCGCATGCCGGTCCTGGTGCGGGCCGGGTCCGTGCTCCCCCTCGACGACGGCTGGGCCGACCCGGCCGGGCCGTGCCGTCTGGAGGGCGACGAGGGGCCGGCCCAGCCCGCGGGACGGGGGCGGACGGTGGCCCTCGACCACGCCCCCGTGCTCCTCGGGTTCCACTGCTTCCCCGACGCCGAGGGCGCCGCCACCGGCACGTGCGCCGACGACGCCGGCGACGGGGACGGGCCGGTGCGGGCCGACGTGGTGGAGGTGGAGGGGGCCCGGGCCGGGGAGGTGGCCCGGTGCCGGTGGGCGCGCTCGGGGGACTACCCCGCCCCGGCGCAGGTGCGGGTGGTCCTGCACGGGCTCGAGGCCGACCGGGCCCGGGCCGACGGGGTCGAGGTGCCGGTGACGGGCGGGGTCGTGACGTGCGGGGCCTTCGAGGAGCTGGTGGTGGAGGGGCTGCGGCCGGGCCCCGGCGGGGCGCGGTGAGCGAGGGGCGCCGCCGGCGCCGGGTCGTCCCCCGCCGGGGCGAGGACCGCCCTTCCGTCCCCCCCGAGCGCATCGAGGCCGGCCCCGTGGTGCTGCGGCGCCTCACCGCCGACGACGCCCCGGCCCTGTCGGCCGCCGCCGTGGCCAGCCTCGAGCACCTGCGGCCCTGGATGCCGTGGGCCACCCCCGAGGGCGTCTCGGTCGAGACCCAGCGCCGCCGCCTGGGCGGTCCCGAGGGGGCGTGGACGCCGAGCAGCGGCTACCAGTACGGGATGTTCCTGGCCGGGGGGGAGCTGGTGGGGGCGTGCGGACTGCACCGGCGCATCGGCCCCAGCGCCCTGGAGATCGGGTACTGGGTCCACGTCGAGCACGTGCGGCGCGGCTTCGCCACCGCCGCGGCGGGCGCCCTCACGGCGGCGGGGTTCGGGGTGCGGGGCGTCCAGCGCATGGAGATCCAGTGCGACGAGGCCAACGCCGCCAGCGCCGCCGTCCCGCCCCGGCTCGGCTACCGACTGGCCGGCCGGGTGGCCCACGCCGTCGAGGCCCCGGGCGAGGTGGGGACCCGCCTGGTGTGGGTGCTGTACCGGCGGGCGTGGGAGGCGGCCCGGCCCCGCTGAGCCGGGCCGGCCGGGGCTGCGCCCCGACGCCTCCCCGCTACGGGGCCGGGGCCGGGCCCGGGGCCAGGGCGGTGACGGCCTGGTCCACCGTCTCGAACAGCCGCCCCGCCCCGATGCGGTCGTAGATGCCGCTGCGCACCAGGTTGCGCGACGTCCCCCCCACGGCCCGGGCCACGCCCAGCTCGACGTGGGACCGCCCGAACTCGTCCAGGAGGGCGGCCATGGTCCGGGTCCCGGTGTAGTCGATGTCGCTCACGGCGTCGGCGTCGAGGACGAGCACCCGCACCGGGGCGTCACCGGGGCCGCACGCCTGGGCCATGGCCCGGTGGACCTGGGTCCGGAAGTGGTCG
This sequence comes from Acidimicrobiales bacterium, assembly GCA_035506735.1. Taxonomy (GTDB): domain Bacteria; phylum Actinomycetota; class Acidimicrobiia; order Acidimicrobiales; family UBA8190; genus DATJOV01. Next base: position 12,774 of record DATJOV010000453.1, read on the forward strand.
GCGTTGGCGTAGTAGAGGGGTCCCAGCAGCTGCAGCACCACCACCCCGGGGACGGGGTTGGGCTTGTGGGGGTGGCCCAGGGGCACCCAGCTGGTGGTGCCCGGGACCTTGCCCAGGACGTAGACGGGGGGACGGGCCGACCGCCGTGTCCGGTCCAGGATGGCCAGGCCCACGGCCACGGCGATGCCCTGCTCCACGCCCACGAAGGCCACCGTGACCAGGGTGACCATGGCCAGGGCGAACTCGAGGGGGTCGAAGCGCAGCACCGAGGCCAGGTCCCGCACCCGGAAGATGCGGGTGGCCACGTACAGGAGGATGGCGGCCAGCGCCGCCAGGGGGACGTCGGTGAGGAGCCCGGCGGCGGGGACGAGGAGGACCACCGCCCCCGCCGCCACCACCCCGGCCAGCTGGGTGCGGCCCCCGGCCGAGGCCACGGCGGCGGTCCGGGCTGGGCTGGCGTCGGCGGCGAACCCACCGGCCAGGCCGGCCAGCACCCCCCCGGCCCCCGCCCCCACGAAGTCGCGGTTGACGTCGACCTCGTAGCCGCCCTGGTCGGCGAAGGCCCTCGTGGTGGCGGCGGTCTGGCTCAGCACGACCAGGGCCACCACCCCGGCCAGGGGGGCCAGACGGCCCACGTCCGACCACGTCACCCCCGACAGCCCGATGCGGGGCGCCCCGTGGGCCACCGTGCCCAGCACGGCCACCCCGTGGGCGTGCAGGCCCAGGGCCCCCACCAGGGCGGTGGAGGCGATCATGCCCACCAGGGCGCCCGGCACCTTCTTGTCGACGCGCTCGGCTCCGACCACCACGGCGAAGACCCCCAGGCCCAGCCCGAGGGTCCACCCCCGGGTGGACCCGAGGTGGTCGACCACGGTGGCGATGCGGTGCGCCGTCGACCCCGAGGCGGCGGGGAGGCCGAGGAGGTCGGGGAGCTGGTGCACCACGATGATGACGGCCACGCCGGCCAGGAACCCGGCGATGATCGGGGTGGAGAGGAAGTCGGCGATCCATCCCAGCCGGGCCAGGCCCACCACGGCCACGATGACCCCCACCATCACGGCCAGGAGGGGCACCAGGTCGACGTAGCGGGCCGACCCCGACGGGGCCAGGTGCGCCACCCCCACGGCGAAGAGGGGGGCGATGGTGGAGTCGGCGCCCACCGACAGCTGGGGGTTGGACCCCAGCACGGCGATGGCGGCCGTCCCCGCCACGAAGGTGAAGAGGCCGGTGATGGGCGGCATCCCGGCCAGGCGCGACGTGGCCAGCTGCTCGGGCACGGCGATCACGAGCAGGGTGAGTGCGGCCAGGAGGTCGGGCCCCAGCCACGCCCGCCGGTAGGCGCGCAGCGATCCCCCCAGCACGAGCCCGTGGTGGGCCGGAGCAGCCCGCGCCGCGCCCGGGTCGTGGGTGGGGTCGGTCACGGGTCGGTCTCGAGCCAGTGCCGGGTGGTGCGGGTCACCTCCACCTCGGGGTGGGACCACACGAAGCGCTCCACCCGGTCGAGGACCTCCCCCACCCGTGCCGCGTCGGGGGCCACGACGCAGAAGCCGAGGCCGGCCAGCTGCCAGCGGTCGTGGTGCTCGACCTCCGAGCCCGACACCCCGAAGCGCCGGCGGGCCGTCTCCACAAGGTGGCGCACCACGGCGCGCTTGGCCTTGAGGGAGCGGCTGGCCCCGATGTGCAGCTCCATCTCCAGGGCGCCCACGACCATGGCGCTCACGGCGCCCGGCCCGACCAGAAGGCGGACATGGCGGCGGTGCCGGGGGCGCCCGCCTGGCCCAGGAGGGGGAGGCCGAAGGCGTCCTCGACCGTGCGCAGGAGCGAGTAGCTGTCGTAGGGCACGCCCACCTCGAGCCCGGGGCGGAGCCCGGGGGCGACGACCAGGGTCAGGATGTGGCCGCCCCCGCCGGTCGCCTCCCGGGCGCCGGTGGCGGGATCGATGCCGGCCACGTCGCTGTCGGCCCCCTCGTCCCAGGTCACCACGAGCGCACCCCCGTCGGCCCACGCCGGGCTGGCCGTCACCGAGGCCACGAAGGCGGCCAGCCACGGCCCGCTCACCGACGGGCCGCAATTGTGGCCGTCGTCGCACAGGTCGGGCGTGACCCACACGAAGCGGGGCACCCGGGCGGCGGCGGCCGGGGCCAGGAGGGGCCGGAGGGCCGAGAGGGGCTGGACGTGGGCGCACACGGCGGGACGGCTGCGCACGTCGGCGAAGTAGACGAAGGGATCGTGCTTCTCGGCGTAGGAGCCGTCCGGGCTCTGCGGCCCCAGGAAGCACGGGCTCGGCAGGCCTTCCATGTAGGCCCCCCAGGTGATCCCCGCCGCCGACAGCTGGGCCCCGAGGTCCGGCCCGGGCTGGTCGCACCCGGTGCAGTCCGAGGTCACGCCCCACGTCGACCCCGACACCATGGCCAGGTAGTTGGGCAGGCTGGGATGGGCCACGGCGTACCAGGCGGTGGCGCTGGCGTAGCGCCGGGCCAGGGCGGCCACCGGGGGGATGGCCAGGGCCCCCTGTCGCTCCTCGTTCTCCATCACCACCACGAAGAGGTGGCTGAAGGCCGGCACCCCCTGGCGCCCGGTCCCGGGCGGGGCCGGCGTGGTGGAGGCGGTCGTGGTGGGGCGGGTCGCGGTGGTGGCGGTCGTGGTGACGGTGGGCCGGGTGGCGGCGGTGGTCGGGCCGGCCGAGCACGCCGTCAGGGCCACGCCCGCCGCCACCAGGGACCCCACGAGCACGTGCCGGCCCGTGCGGGCCGTGGGCCGTCCCGGCGCGTCGGTTCGTGCCACCGGGGGGCGAGGCTACCGGGAGGTCCGGGCGGCCCCACTGCTACGGTGACGCCGGTGTCAGGGAACGGGGGGGCGGGGGCGGTGGGGGACGGCGCGGCACGCCGGCGGCGGGTCGCCTGATGC
>DATJOV010000454.1:0-9108 GCA_035506735.1 Acidimicrobiales bacterium
CGCCGTCCACGACGGTGCCGCCCCACCGGACGACCATTCCTCTCCCTACGACAACTTCTTCCACGACTACGACCTCGGGGACGGCCCCCTTGGGGAACAGCTCAGTCACGTCGTCGCTGCCCGGCTCCTCGACTTCCCCCAGCACATCAGCGACCTCCACCAGCGTTGCAACGACCACGCTCGCTACCACGACCACCACGCGATAGAGCGGCCGCCCGGCGGCTCCCGCCTCCATAGGATCGGCGCCATGTTGGGACACATCGATTACACCCAGCCAGGCCCGCTGACGAGCCTCGATAGCGTCAACGAGGAGACGTTGGCGGCCGTCGTTGGGTCGCCTGTCGAGATCTGCAATCCGGTGCGGTCCCTGGTTATCCAACCCAGCGACGCCGAAGCCCTTCACCTACCTCGCGATCGTTTGCCGAGAACCACATACGTCCGGCGGCCAAGCTCGTCCAAACCTTATTGGCGCTCGACTCGTCACCATTGGATGTGCCTAGGGAACCGGACAAGAGAGTCGTGGGCACCTGCAGGCACTTCGCCGTGCTCGCCTGCGCTCTGCTGCGCCACCGTGGAGTCCCTGCGCGAGTCCGCTGTGGGTTCGCTACCTACTTTCAGAAGGGGCAAGGTCTCGACCACTGGATCATCGAGTATTGGAATCACGACCAAACCCGATGGGTGCGGATCGACCCGGAGGTCCTGGGCCAAGCGCTACTGCCCCATCCCGAGGACCTGCGTCCTGGGGAGTTCCTGACAGGTGGAGAGGCCTGGAGCGCATATCGGCGTGGGGAGATCGACGCATCGACCTTCGGGGTCTATGGCACCGAGAACTGGGGGCCGGGGGAGATCCGAGGTAATACCGTCAAGGACCTGGCCGCGCTGAACAAGGTCGAGACCCTCCCATGGGACGAATGGGGCCGCATGGAACAGGGCTATAAGGGCGAGACAGGTCCGGATTACGACGAACTCCTGGACGAGGTCGCCGTGGCTTGCGCCTCAGCAGACCAGAATGCGGTGGCCACCCTCTACACCCGAGAGGATATGCGCGTTCCATCCGAGCTGATTCGATGACGGCGGCAGTGCCCAGAACGTGGCGCAAGAAAACGGGTCTGGATGGGAGTGGCTAGGGCGAGCGGTACTCGGCAGGGGTTACTTCGTGGGGTCCGCACCGCCTCGGCGCTGCCCAGGGGCTCATCACTTGCGGCTGGGAGCGACCGGAGGCACGCTTGAGCTGATGGCAGCGACGGCAACCCGTCTGCCAACCTAATCCACGATGGAGATCCACGAGCACATCGCCTGGCTGGACCGTGAGGGCCCGCTCCTTCTCGACGCAGTGGCGCGTACCGCCCTCACTACCCCGGTGCCGCCCTGTCCGGCATGGACCCTGCGTGACCTTCTCGCCCACATCGGCTTCGTTCATCGTTGGGCCACCTCCTACATCGTCGAGGCACTGACCGAGAGGGTTGACAGGCCCGGTGAGACGGGCCTCCTCGCCGAGGCACCCAGCGACGAGCGGCTCCGGGATTGGGTGCGCGAGGGCCACGCGGCACTGGTTCACGCATTGTCGAATGCTCCTGCCGACCTCCGGTGCTGGACGTTCCTCGATGCCCCATCGCCGCTGGCCTTCTGGGCTCGCCGCCAGGCTCACGAGACCACCATGCATCGTGTCGACGCCGAGATTGCGGCCAGCCGTGAGATCACCACGATCGACCCTTCACTTGCCGTGGACGGCATCGACGAACTCCTCTTCGGCTTCATGAGCCGAGGACGTCGAGAATCAAAAGGGGACCTCGTCGGTACCGCGGCACTGGTGGTAACGGACGAACCCAGCCGATGGACCCTGCAGATCTGGGTGGATCACGTCGAGGCCCAACGTGGTGCAGATGGCGCGGACGCGACCATTTTCGGTTCAGCCAGGGACCTGTACGTATGGCTGTGGAACCGTCGCCCCACAGCGGGATTGGAGGTGACCGGACGAGCCGAACTGCTCGACCAGTGGGGTAGCGGTCAAGGGCTCACCTGGTCATAGGGAAAGGTCGTGCTGCCCAGCGCTCGCCACGTGTCCGGTGGCATCGGCGTCCGAGCCGAGGAGCCGCGCCCGAGCCTTCACGGCCACCACGAGCCGGTCGGCATCCCGCTTGGACATGGTCACACCTGGTTCCGCATGCTGGGCACCGAGCTTCTCGATCACCCGTCCAGCACCCGCACGCTCTCGTCGACGTCGTCCTGGACATCGCGATCCCCGCGAGCCCATGCCACCGCCGCCACGTGCTTCCGCTGACACTCGGAGCGGGGACGACCCCATGCGCTGGCTGATCACCCTGTACGGCTGCCCTCGATGCGTGCCGGCACGATGATGCCCTCGCGTCGGTGCTGGATACGGTCTGATGGTGATGGGGTCGCCATGGGTCCTTAGCGGTCGGGCCGTCGGTGCCGGTGCGGGACTGGGTGTGGTAGGGAGCGTTCACGCCGACGGGACTACGACGGCGCGGGTTCCCGCCGATCGTGCACAGCTTCCTGGAATCAGGCACGTGGTGGCCGCGGGCAACGGTACGTCGGGATGTGGACGATCGGGCCGGGATCGACCCCCCGGGGCGGTCACCACGTCTGATGGTCGTGTGTTGCGGTCCCCGCGCTAAGCCCCATTGCTATGGACGGTCTTTCAGCTCATTTCGAAGTATTTGGTACGGGCGAGAGTGATCGACTGTTCCACGCCGACGGCAAGCCGTTGGTCCGGGCGGTGAGCAGCACATACGTTCGGTTCGCAGTGAAGCCCAGCCTCACGGACCGTGCGTGGCACGACCTCCGCCACCACCATGCCAGCGTTCTCCTCTCGGGGGTCAGCCCCGCGCGCCGGTGGCCGAGAGGCTGGCGACAACATCATCACCCTCCTCACGACGCACGCCCATGTGATCCGCAAGGATGACGATCGAGTGCGTACCATCGTCGATGACACCCTCGGCGGAGCTGCCGAGGACGTTCTGAGGACGAAGGCGGGGTAATGGACACCTCCACACAGCGCGTTTCACCTGCTCAGAGGCCACAAAGGCACGTGGCCGTGGTCCCCCACACCCACTGGGACCGGGAGTGGTACGAGCCGTACCAGACCTTCCGCCTCCGCCTGGTGCGCGTCATCGACGAGCTCCTCGACATCCTGGAGGGTGATCCCTCCTACACCCGCTTCCTCCTCGACGGCCAGATGGCCGTGGTCGACGACTATCTCGAGGTCCGGCCCGAGAACGAGGAGCGCATCCGGGCGCTGGCCGCCTCGGGCCGGCTGTCGATGGGGCCGTGGTACATCCTTCTCGACGAGTTCCTGGTGTCGGGCGAGACCATCGTGCGCGACCTGCAGATGGGACGGCGCCGGGGGGCGGCCTTCGGCGGGGTCATGGAGGTGGGCTACCTGCCCGACATGTTCGGCCACATCGCCCAGATGCCCCAGCTCCTGCGCCAGGCGGGCTTCGCCCACGCCGTGGTGTGGCGGGGGGTGCCCTCGGCCGTCGACAAGAGCGGCTTCGTGTGGGAGGCCCCCGACGGCAGCGCCGTGCGGGCCGAGTACCTCCCCACCGGCTATGGCAACGGCGCCTCCATCCCCGACGACGGCAAGCTCCTGGTGAGCCGCATCGCCGACCACGAGGAGGAGATCGGGGAGTTCCTGGTGGACGGGATGCTGCTCATGAACGGCACCGACCACCAGGAGCCCCAGCCCTGGCTGGGCCGGGTCGTGGCCGAGGCCAACAGCATCCAGGACGACTACGTCCTCGAGATCACCTCCCTGGCGGAGTACCTGGCCGGGGCGCCCACCGAGGGACTCCCCACGTGGCGCGGCGAGCTGCGCTCGGGGTACCGGGCCAACGTCCTCATGGGCGTGGCCTCCAACCACGTGGACGTGAAGATCGCCGCCGCCCGGGCCGAGCGGGCCCTCGAGCGCCGGGCCGAGCCGCTGAGCGCCCTGTTCCTCCCGGCCCGGGAGTGGCCGGAGCGCCTCCTCGAGCTGGCGTGGCGGGAGATGGTGCGCAACTCGGCCCACGACTCGGTGTGCGCCTGCTCGGTGGACGAGGTCGTCGACGCCGTCCTGGTGCGCTACGCCGAGTCCCGGCGCATCGGCGAGGGGCTGGCCGACCAGGCCCTCCTGTCCCTGGCCCGCTCGATGACCCAACCCGGTCCGGTCGTGATCAACGCCGCCGGGCGTCCCCGCGGCGGCGTGGTCGAGGTGGTGGTCCCGGGCGAGGAGGTCCCGCCCGGGACCCAGGAGCTCCCCGACGAGCCCGGCGCCTTCGGCTTCCCCCGGGGCATGGGGGCCCTCACCCTCGACGCCACCACGGTGAAGACGATCCTGGCCATGCTGCCGAGCGGCACCCAGATCGACACCCGGACCTGGATCCAGGACGTCCGGGTGGAGGAGGACGCGGCCGGGATCGACGTCACCATCGTGTTCGGGGACGAGGAGCGCTTCGACGTCCCCCTGGCCTCCATCAAGCAGGACCTCTACACCCGCCTCGGGGCCCGCCCCGACGTCATGGTGCGCATCAGGATCGACCAGCCCGCCGTGCGGCGCGTCCTGTCCCTGGTGGGGACGGTGCCGGCCTTCGGCTGGATCCCGTTCGCCCCGGTGGTGCCGGCCCACCCGGCGGGGGTGGAGGAGCCCTCCCCGGGAGCCGTGGTCCTGGCCAACGGCCTCGTGACGGTGGCGGTCGACCCCGCCGACGGCACCTTCGCCCTGAACGGCGTGCCCGGCTACGGGCGCCTCGTCGACGGGGGCGATTTCGGCGACTCCTACAACTACTCCCCGCCCGCCGGGGACCGCCTGGTGGACAGCCCCGATGCCGTCACCGTGGCCGTGGTGGAGCGGGGCCCGGTCCGGGCCGTGGCGCGCGTCACAGCCACCTACACCTGGCCCGACCACGTGGACGAGGTGACCCGGGCCCGGGGCGGCAGCGTCACCGCCACCGTCACCACCGACCTGGAGCTGCGCGCCGACGAGGCCCTGGTGCGGGTCACCACCCGCTTCGTCAACCCCGCCTCGGACCACCGCCTGCGGGTCCACCTCCCCCTGCCCGAGCCGGCCGATGGGTCCGAGGCCGAGTGCGCCTTCGCCGTGGTGCGCCGGGGCCTCGAGGCCGAGGGGAGGCGCGACGAGCGGGGCATCCCCACCTTCCCCAGCCGACGCTTCGTGCGGGCCGGACGCCTGACCGTGGTGCACGAGGGCCTCCTCGAGTACGAGCTGGTCGACGTGGAGGACGGCCCGTCGGGACCCCGGGCCGGTGCGCTGGCCCTGACCCTGCTGCGCGCCACCGGGATGCTGTCACGCCTGGGCATGAGCTACCGGCCCCTGCCGGCCGGCCCTCTCACCCCGGTGGAGGGGCTGCAGCTGCGGGGACGGACCATCGAGGCCCGCTACGCCCTGGCCGTGGACGCCGCCGACCCCTACGCCCTGGCCGACGAGGTCCTCCTCCCCCTCGACGTGCGCTACTCGGCCGGCGGGGGGCACCGCCCGGCGTCGGGGTCGGCGCTCGAGATCACCGGCGCCGAGGTCTCGGCCGTGCAGCGGGTGGCCGGCCTGCTCGAGGTGCGGGTCTTCAACCCCACCGACCGCCCCGCCCTGGTCGGGCTGGGGGACCGCTCGGGCTGGTTGGTGGACCTGCGGGGCCGCACCCTGGAGGGTGTGGACGGCTCATTCGAGCTCCGGCCCTTCGGCATCGCCACCGTCCGCCTCCCCGGGGCCTGAACGGTCCCCGCCCGCTGGGCCGCTTCCGGCACCGGCCACCTCGCGCTGGCGCCGGGACCCGGCGATGAGGCGCTCGCCCCGCTCCCGCAGGTCGTCGAGGTCGTGGAGGAGGTCGGCCAGGGTCCAGCGCCGACCGCTGCGCCGGTCGGGGGTCACCGGTTCGGTGCCGGGCCGGTACAGGACCCAGAGCGGGACCCGGCCCAGGTCCTTCACCAGCCGGGGCCGCAGGGCCCGTAGGGCGAACTCCGCTCCATCCCGGACCGCCCCGGTGCCCGTCCCCGCCCCGCCCGGCCCGGCATCTGGCCCCCGCTCGCCGTCGCCCTCGTCGTCGTCGGCCACCACGGCCCCGGCCAGCAGGGCGCCACGGACGTCCTCGGTCACGAGGACGCTGCCGGGCAGGGCCAGGTTGACGACGCGGCTGGCCAGGTTGACCACGGTGCCGTAGTAGTCGCCGTCCTGGACGAGGACGGGCCCCACCGCCAGCGCCACCCGGACGTCGGACAGCAGCTCGTCGTCGGCGTAGGCGTCGGCCAGGGCCAGGCCGATGCGGGCGGCGGCCACGGCGTCGTCGGCCACGAACATGGCCTCGTCCCCGATCATCTTCACCACCCGGCCTCCTCCGGCGGTGATGGTGTCGTGGGCCAGCTCCTCGAAGCGCGACACCACGGCGGCGAGCTCCTCCTCGTCCAGCTGCTGGCTCAGGGTGGTGAACCCCACCATGTCGGCGAAGCCCACGGCGAGGACCGGCCGGGTGCCACCTCCGGGCCGGGTGCGCAGGGCCATGGCCCGTCGCAGCGCGGCCTGGAGGTGGCGGCGCCACACGAACTCCAGCAGGTGGGCCATGGCCGGGATCGAGGTGTCGGCCAGCCGGGCGAAGCGATCCGCGCTCTGCACCGTGTCGCCCTCGTCGTCCCCTGCCACCATGCCCCGCACGGGCGGGGACATCTCCGCCTCGGCGATGCGGGCCATGGAGGACCCGATCACCCGGGCCAGCTGCAGTCCGGTGTCCACGTCGGCCACCCCGACGTCGAAGAGGCCCCGCAGGGTGACCAGGGCCTCCACGTCGATGTCGGTGAAGGCCCGATCGCCCGGATCCACGTCGGGGAACCCGAGGGCCCGCCAGAAGCGGCGCAGGAGCTCGGGCGCCATGCCCGTGCGCTGCGCCACCTCCGCTTCGCTGTAGCGGCGGGCGGTCGGCACGAGCAGGCAGTCGGCCACGAGGAGGTCGAGGACGTCCTCGGCCTGGGCCCGGGCGATCTCGTCCTCGGTGGCGCCATGGGCCAGCAGGAAGGCGCGGACCCGGGTGAGCGCCTCCCCGTCGGTGGCGCCCGCCGGGCCCGGGTCCCCGTGGGGGCCGGGTCCCACCTCAGTCCCCCGGACCGGCGTCGGCCCCCGACCCGCCCGCCGCGGCCGGCGCTCCCAGGCCCTCGAACTCGGCCTTGGCCGAGCGCAGCATGAGGGCGGGGATGGCCTCGGCCGGCGAGGTCCGGCCCTCGAGGACGGCCGCCACCTGCTCGCCGATGGGCATCTCGACCCCGTGGGCTCCGGCCAGCTCGAGGAGGGGACGGGCCGTCTTCACCCCTTCGGCCACCATGCGCATCTCGGCCAGGATCTCGGCCAGGGGCCGTCCCCGCCCGAGCTGCTCCCCCACCATGCGGTTGCGGCTCAGGGAGCTGGTGCAGGTGGCGATGAGGTCGCCCACGCCGGCCAGGCCGGCGATGGTGATGGGCTCGGCCCCCAGGGCCACCCCCAGGCGGCCGAGCTCGGCCAGGCCCCGGGTGATCATGGCCGCCAGGGACGAGTCGCCCAGGCCGAGGCCCTGGAGGATGCCGGCCGCGATGGCCAGCACGTTCTTGGTCGCCCCCGCCATCTCGCACCCCACCACGTCAGGATTGGTGTAGACGCGGAAGGTCTCGGTGCGGAGGAGGTCTTGCACCGAGGCCGCCACGGCGCCGTCGGTCATGGCCACCACGGTGGCGGCCGGCTGGCCCACCACGATCTCGCGGGCCAGGTTCGGCCCGGACAGCACGCCCCGGGGGCACCCGGGGGCCACCTCGGCGATGACCTCGGTCATGCGCAGGTGCGTCCCCTGCTCCAGCCCCTTGGCCAGCGAGAGCACCGGCGTCCCCGGGGACAGGAACGGGACCAGCTGGCCCAGCACGGCCCGGAAGCCGTGGGAGGGCACGGCCATGACCACGAGACCGCACCCCGTGACGGCCTCCTCCAGCGAGGCGGTGGCGCGCAGGGTCTCGGGGAGGGACACCCCGGGGAGGTAGTCGAGGTTCTCGTGGTCCCGCTCCAGCGCCTCGGCCAGCGAGGGGCGACGTGCCCACAGGACCGTGGGGGCCGAGCGGGCGGCGATGCCGGCCAGGGTGGTCCCCCACGATCCGGCCCCGACCACGGCCACCTTGCCGAGCATCCGCCCACCCTACGGCCTGCCCCTGCGGGGAGGGCCGTACACTGCGGTGGTGACCGCGCCACCGGTCCGGCTCCCAGCGCTGTCGGGCAGTGTGGTGCTCGTGCCCGTCAAGGCCTTCGCCGCCGCCAAGGGCCGCCTGGCCCCCGAGCTCGGCCCCGGCGATCGGGCCGCCCTTGCCCGCACCATGGCCACCCGGGTGCTGGCCGCGGCCCGGCCCCTGCCGGTGGCGGTGGTGTGCGACGACGCCGAGGTGGCGACGTGGGCGGCAGGCCAGGGCGCCCTGGTCCTGCCCGAACCGGGCCGGGGTCTCAACGGGGCGGTCCAGGCCGGCGTGGCCCGGCTCCTGGCGGCCGGGGCGGGCGAGGTGGTGGTGGCCCACGGCGACCTCCCCCTGGCCCGCAGCCTCCTCCCCCTGGCCGGCTTCGACGGCATCACCCTCGTCCCCGACCGCCGCGACGACGGGACCAACGTGGTCTGCCTGCCGGCCGGGACCGGCTTCCGCTTCCACTACGGCCCGGGGTCCTTCGAGCGGCACCGGGCCGAGGCGAGGCGCCTCGGTGTCGAGCCCCGGGTGGTGCGCCCTCCCGATCTGACCTGGGACGTGGACGTCCCCACCGACATCCCGTTCGAGCTCGTCCCCCGCAAGGCCTGACGGCACGCACGCCACGAGGGGCCCCGGAGGGCCCCTCGTGGCGTGCTGCTCCACTTCCGTGGCTCGAACTCGAGCCGGGATCCCGCGCCGGGGGCGCCGGGACCACCGCCACGACCGTGCCCGGCGAGCCGGGCCGGCCGACCGTCCGCCGGGGAACCCGGCAGGGCGGACGAGCTCTTGCTACCTGCTGGTCCGGCGGCGGGCCGGCGCCCGACGCGAGACGCGCCGGGTGGCGGTGCGCTTGGCCGAGGCGGCGGTCGTCGCCTTCTTGGCCGGAGCCCGGCGCTTGGCCACCTTCTTCGCCGTGGT
>DATJOV010000455.1:0-7736 GCA_035506735.1 Acidimicrobiales bacterium
CTTCACCCTGCCCGCCTCGCAGTGCTCGGCCATGTGCCAGACCGTGCTCGAGACCATGAAGACCTACGGGCTCATCCTGGCCGACAACGGCAGCAACTGGTACTTCCAGGGCACGGCCGACACCCGCTGGACCGACACCGAGGTCGACCAGCTGAAGGCCATCCCGGCCAGCGCCTTCGTGGCCGTGGACGAGTCGTGCCTCATGGTGTCGTCCGGCTCCGGCCAGGCGCTGCAGCCCGGCACGCCGGCCTACGACGCCAGCTGCAGCTGACGACGCCCCCGGCGCCGCCCCCTCAGGCCGACGCCGTGCCCTCGAGGGTGTAGCTGCCCGCCCCCACGCTGAGCACGGCCGCCCCCCGGACGGGCGGGGCCACCCGGATCCCGGGCACCCGCCCGGCCGGCGTCCCCCCGGACGTGACCGACCCGGGGTGGATGCCGGCCAGGGTCACGGTGGCGGTGGCGCCGGGAGGCACGGTGAGGTCGAGGGAGGTGGCGGGGCCGCCCGGGGCGGCCCGTTGCCACGAGACGGCGATCTCGCCCCGGGGCGTGGGCACCGTGCCCTGGGCGGCGGTGAGGCCCGAGGGGGGCGGGGCCACGGCGAAGGTGGCGAAGCCGGGGGCGGTGGGTCGCACCCCGAGGAGCCACTGCTGGATCTCGACCAGGGCGGTCGAGCCCCACCCGTGGGACATGCTGTCGCCGTTGGCGTCCGAGGGCTGCCACACCTCCCAGCAGAAGGTGCCCCCCCGGGCCAGGACGTTGGCCCAGCCGTTGGTGTCGGGGTCGGTGAGCCGGGTGACGAGATCGTCGTAGCGGCCCGCCAGGGCCAGGGTGCGCAGCACCTCGGCCGCGTACTGGGGCTCGGCGTGGAGCTCCAGCCCGGCCACGTGGGCCACCACCGCCGCCATGCGGGCCGGCGGCACCACCCCGTACACGACGGCGCAGGCGTTCACCTCCTGCGAGGCCCGCGCCGCCGGTCCCGTCCCGTCCAGGCCGTCGGCGTAGATGCCGTCGGCGCGGGTGAGATGGCGGTTGACGGCGGCCACCACGGCCGCCTGCTGGCGGCGCAGGCGGGCCACCTCGGCGCCGGGACGGCCCAGGACCGCCCCCACGTCGGCGGTGCGCCCGAAGACGTTGGCCCCCAGGATGTTGAGGCGGGTGGCCACCCGGTAGGGATAGGAGGCCTCGCTGGTCTGGAGGCCCGTCACGAGCCCGGTGGTGGGGTCGACGGCGTGGGCCACGTAGCCGCACAGCCGGACCAGGACCGGGTACACCTCCTCCAGCAGGGGGCGGTCGCCGGTGCGCATCCAGTACTGCCACACCCACTCGGCGTAGATCTCGCAGTACTCGTCGATGTCCTCGGCCCCGAGGCCGGTGGGGTAGATCTTGTTGATGGCGCCGCTGGGCCAGTACCGGGCCTGCGAGGCGGCGAACTCCTGCAGGGACTTGCGGGTGTTGTTCTGGTCGGCCAGGGCGGCCATGGCGGCCTGCGAGGAGTTGAACCCGTCGTAGAGCCAGGGCCCCTTCTCCCGGGTGGGGGTGTCGATGAACTGCTCCTGGATGCAGAACAGGGCCGAGTGCCGGGACAGGGCGAACACGGCGTCGACGGTGGGCTCGGAGGAGGAGAACGTCCCGGCCGCCTCGTCGGGCACGGCGCCGTGCCGGGTGAGGGCCACCACGTCGCCGGGCGCCAGCGTCTCGCCCGGGTCGTCGATCTGGAAGTAGCGGAAGCCGAGATAGTCGAAGGGGTGGAACTCCTCGGTGCCGCCCCGCTGGACGTAGGAGTAGCGCATGTTGGTGTGCTGGGTGCCGTGCACGGTCGAGACCTCGCCGACCAGGCCCGGGAAGGCGACGCCGTCGTCGGGCTCGTCCAGGACGTAGCCGGCCCGCATCGTCACCACCCGGCCCGCCACCCCGTGGTGGAAGGTGACGCTGGGCACCGCCGCGTAGACCTGCCCGAAGTCGGCCACCACCGCCCCCGAGGCAAGCGTGGTGAGCGACAGGGCGGGGACGGGCTCCTCCACGATGCGGGTCCGCACTGACACCAGGTGCGTCCACGGGCTCGTCCCGGCCGGCCCGAGCACGGTGGCGGGGGCCCAGGTGCGGTCGTCGAAGCCCGGGCTGTCCCAGCCGACGGGGACGGCGGGTCCGTCGATGTTCTCGGTGTAGTCGACCTCGTCCCCCTCGAGGTCGCGCTCGGTCCCCGGCAGCCACGCCCCGGGCAGGACCTTCCAGGTCCCGTCGGTCCCGAAGGTCTCGGTGGAGCCGTCGGCGTGGAGGACCGAGAGCTGCACGATGCCCCCGGGATGCCCGGCGGGATGGCCCTTGGTCGGTCCCTGCCACCCGTACAGCAGGCCCAGGGCGTTGGCGGCCCCGGGGACCACCAGGGCGGTGACGTCGAGGGTCTCGTAGTACTGGGCGTCGGGATAGCAGTAGGCCTGGCCCTTGCCGGCCCGGGTCCCGTTGACGTACAACTCGTACTGCTGATCGGCCGAGACGTAGGCCCGGGCCCGCACCACGGGGGCCGGCCCCAGGGTGACCTCGGTCCGGGCGTAGCTGTACTGGTCGGGGAGGATCGCCGTCTGGCGCCAGATCCACATGGCCGTCCAGTCGGCGTCGCGCAGCCCGGTCTCGAAGGTGCCCGCCGGGGCCGGGGGGCCGGGCCCTCCCGAGGCGGCCCAGGTCTGGACGCTCCAATGGTAGGTCGTCCCGGGCGCCAGGGCGGGCCCGCCGTACCCGACGAAGCACTGGTCGGACCCCGCCACCCGCCCGCTGTCCCACACCACCGTCGAGGACCCCGCCCCGGCCCCGGCCAGGACGGGCCGGGTGACCACGATGCGGTAGGCGTGCTGGAGGGCACCGGGGCGGGGGTCGCCCAGCTGCCAGGCGAACTGCACGTCCCCGGGGTCGAGGCCGAGGGGGGCGGGCAGTCCCGACACCGTGAGCGCGGTGGGGCTCCCCGGCGCCCCGGGGGCCTCGGTGAAGCGGGGGAGGGCCGGGGCCGCCCGGTGCGCCCCGGCGGCCGGGTGCGCCGCGCCCGTGCACCCGGCCAGGGTGCCGGCCCCGGCCACCACGCCGGCCGAGGCCACGGCGCCCGTCAGGACCTGGCGGCGGCTGAAGGTCGCCGGCGGCGCCGGGGCCGGACCGTCGCTCACGGTGCCAGGTCCACGGGAGAGGCCCCGCCGGTGAAGTACGGCGTCACCGAGGAGGCCGTCACGGTCTGGAGGACGGGACCGTAGCTGTCGGTGATCCGGGCCGACGACCCCGGGGCGAGGGTGAGGAGGTGGTGGCCGTCGTGGTCGACCGAATCGCTGTCGACGGTGACACCCTGGCCGTAGCTGAGGGGACAGAGGGTGGGGGCGAAGGCGGGGTCCACCCCGCAGTCGGCCGAGTCCTGCACCGCGGCCGCCGCCTGGGCCGGCAGCACGAAGGCCACGGCGTCGGCCAGGCCGGTGTCGACGTCGTCGAACCCGGTCAGGGGCTCGGGTGCGGCGGTGGGGTTGGCCACTGTCATCTGGTCCACCAGGAAGTACTGGCCCGGGGCGGCGCTCCACAGGAAGCCGTCGACGTTGACCGCCTCCGAGACGCTCATCGCCGCCGCCTTGACGAGGAAGTGGTCGCCGGCGGCGTCGCCCACCGCCACCGAGCCCGGGGTGGCGGTGGGTTCGGAGGACACGGTGATCCCCCGGGCGGGCGGGAGGGAGGCCGCGCCACGCTGTTCCGGCGCCGTCCCGGCCCGAACCGGGCCGGCCCCGGGGCCGGCGCAGGCGGCCAGGGCGGCGCCCAGCG
Organism: Acidimicrobiales bacterium; assembly: GCA_035506735.1. Lineage (GTDB taxonomy): Bacteria > Actinomycetota > Acidimicrobiia > Acidimicrobiales > UBA8190 > DATJOV01. Next base: position 3,787 of record DATJOV010000455.1, read on the forward strand.
CCACGAGGCAGGCGAGGGCGAGCGCGCTGCGGAGGCGGCCCAGGGTTCGCGGCAAGGGGGAGAGGATCGCACACCACCCGGCGCGCCCGCCCGGCGTCGGCCTCGCCCTACGGGGACGGTGGCCCCGGCCGGACCCGGGCCAGCACGGCGCGCGTGGCCTCGCCCGCCCGCCGTGCCGCCTCGAGGGGCCCCAGGGCGTGGAGCTCGTCGGAGAACACCTCCACCCCGATCGGGGCGTCCACGTGGGCGGCGTCGAGGGCTCCGAGGTAGCCCACCACGTCGAAATCGCCCTCGCCCGGGACCAGCCGGCGGTGGAGGGTGGCCTCCACCAGGTCGGGCTCGGCTCGGCCCGGACCGTCGTCGACCTGGACGGCCAGCACGGTCCCCGGGGCCAGAGCGGCCAGGTCGCCGGGGGTGACCCCGGTCCGGGCGCAGTGCCACAGATCGACGGTGAGACCGCCGTTGGGGCGGTCCGCCCGCCGTACCACCTCCACCGCCGTGGGCATGTCGGGGATGCGCGACCAGGCCAGCCACTCGAGGTGGACGAGCAGGCCGTGCTCGGCGGCCCGGTCGCACAGGCGGGCGAAGGCCTCGGCCGCCTCCTCCACCCCCCACCGGCCCCCGAGCACGTCGGCGGCGTTCAGCGACCGGGCCCCCACCGCGGCGGCGACGTGGAAGAGGTCCTCCTCGCCGAAGCGAAAGACGTCGACGGGGTCGAGCTCGGGCGGCACGGTGACGGCGCCGGCGCCCGGTGTCCACCACCACGCCGGGTCGAGCTCGGCCACCTCGACACCGTGGTCGGCCAGCAGGCCGGCCAGATCGGCGTCGCTCCAGCCCTCCTGGCGTGCCGCGGCGTAGTCGCGTCCCCACAGCGACAGGCCCCGGAACCCGCCGGCCGCGGCCGCCTCGACCCGGAGGCGGAAGGGGGTGGAGCGGGGGAGCGTGCCCGAGCACAGCACCAGGTCGTGGCGTCCGAGGCTCACGACGCCAGTCTCCCCTCCGGCCCGCCTCCCGGGCCAGCGCCCGGTCCCGCCCGGCCTGCCCGCCCCGACCCCGTGGCACGGGTCCTGCCCCCGTCGTAGTCTGGGCGGCGGTTTCAGGCTGCGGAGGTGCCAATGGCGGTGGCAGTGCAGCTCGATTTCATGGGCGCGACCCTCGACCAGTACGACCAGATCAACGAGGCCATCGGCCGTCTTCCCGGAGGCCCCGCCTCACGGCACGAGCTCTTCCACTGGGTCACGGCCATCGACGACGGCTTCCGCGTCGTCGACGTGTGGGAATCGCGGGACTCCTTCGACCGGTTCCTGCACGAGCGGCTCCAGCCGGCCTTCGCCGAACTGGGCTTCTCGCGCCAGCCCGAGGTCCGGTTCTTCGACGTCTACAACTACTCCGTCGGCGAGCGATTCGGCTCGTGACCGGGCGGCGGCGGGGGCGATGCGGTCGGGCGCGCCCCGGGACGGCCTGAGCTGACCGAGCGCGGCGGCCCCGTGCCCGAGCACCCGGCTCCGTCGGCGATCCCGCCGTCGCTGGCCGGTGCCCACCAGGACCTGACGCGCAGCCGCATCCGGCGAGCGGCCCTGGAGGTCGTGGCCCGGCGGGGGTTCGAGGCCACCGTGGACGAGATCGCCCAGGTCTCGGGGGTGAGCCCCCGCACCATCTTCCGCCACTACGGCAGCCACGATGCCCTCGTCCTGGCCACCGTCAAGGACATGTTCGAGGCGGCGGGCCAGCCCACCCGTCCCCTGGGCGCCGACCTCGACGGCTGGCTGACGGACCTGGCGTCGGTGGCCCACGCCCGCAACGTGGAGATCGTGGGCGAGGCGTTCTGGGACATCCACATCTCGAGCCGGGAGACCTCCGAGGTGCTGGCCGAGGTCAACCACCTCCGGCGGGACTTTCGCGTGCGCGGCGTGCGGTACCTGACCCAGCGCGCCTGGACGGCGGCGGGGGGCCGGGGGGAACCGCCCCGGTCGCTCCTGCTGGCCTTCGCCCTCTACCTCTCGGGCTTCTGCACCAAGGGACTCATGATCGACTTCGACCGCACTCCGGAGGAGGTGGCGGCCATGACGGCCGACGTCCTCCTCATGCTCCTGCGGCGGGCCGTGGCGGCGCAGGAGCCGGCGCCGAGTGGTGACGCCCCGGCCCCCGACGGCGACGCCGGGCCGTGAGGGCCGTCCGCATCGAACGTTCGGACGGGGCGCGACGGTAGATTCCCTGCGTGACGACCCCACTGCACGACGAGCCGGTCGCGGCGCGGGTGGTCACCGAGACCGGACGGGCCAGGGTCGTCCTGGTCCACGAGCCCGGGGCCGAGCTCCTGTCCGCCCTGCTGTGGCCGGAAGAGGGGTCCTTCGCCACCACCTTCGACTCGGACATGGCCGGCCGGGAGCACCGGGTGTACTGCGAGGCCCTGGCCGACCGCGACATCGAGGTGATCACCGTCCGCGAAGCGCTGCGCGGCCTCGGGGGTCTGGCCCGAAGGGCCGCCCCCCTTTTGCGCTACGAGGCGCACGAGGGGGGCTCGCCCCCGCCCGACCCCGAGGAGATCGCCGAGCGCCTCGGCTTCCGCGACGTGGTACGCATCCTCCTCGAGCACCCTGTCGTGGTGTCGGGTCCGGTGACCAACGACCCCACCCTGGTGTCGCGGCCGTTGTCGAACCTCTACTTCACCCGCGACCCGCTCATCACCACCGACCGGGGGGTGGTCCTGGGGCGCTTCAAGCGTCCGGTGCGGCGCCCCGAGGTCGAGGTCATGCGGCTCGTGCTCGAGGCCCTCGGCGTCGATCCCCTGTACGAGGTGGTCGAGCCCGGCGTCCTCGAGGGCGGCGACTTCGTGCCCGCCGGGGACTACGCCCTGCTGGGGGTGGGGGCCAGGACCAACCTCGAGGCGGTACGCCAGCTCACCACCGGTCCCGGGGCCGCCGCCCTCGGCTACGCCTTCCTCGCCGTGGTCCGGGACCCCGAGCAGGGCCCGGCCCTCCTCCAGCAGCAGATGCACCTCGACACCTACTTCAGCATCGTGGGCGAGCGGGTCTGCCTGGTCGAGGCGTCGCGCATCGGGATCGGGGTCCCGGGGACGCCGGGAGGGAGGATCCCGCGTGTCGACGTCTACGCCAAGGTCCCCGACGGCGAGGACTACCGCCCCGTGCCCGGGGCCACGGGGCTGGCCTTCCCCGACTTCCTGCGGGACCACCTGGGCATGCAGCTCGTCCCCCTCACCTTCGAGGACCAGGACATGTACGGCTGCAACGTCCTGTGCGTGCGCGACATGGCCGTGCTCGGGTCCACCGGCCGGGACCAGGAGCTCGTCCACGACCGCCAACTGTGGGAGTACGGCCGCTCGCTGGCGGCGGCCGGCGTCGAGGTCGAGCTCCTGGACTTCAGCGAGATCCGCAAGGGCTACGGGGCCAACCGCTGCATGACCCAGGTGCTGGTGCGCGACTAGACCATGGCCCGCGCCGTGTACCTGCGCCCCTTCTTCGAGGTCCGCTACGACGTGGCGCCCTCCGCGGTGCCCGGGCTCGAGTACCGCCGGGTGGACCTGTGCTACTGGGAGCAGGCGGTGGCCATCGGCGAGCACGGGGTGTCGGTGCTCGAGGAGCGGCGCATCATCGAGGCCGTGCTGGAGGAGGAGGTGCTGGGCCTGGCCGTGCGCCACCCCGCCTACGCCGACGCCACGGGCACCGTGGTCGAGCTGTCCCCGGCCCTGGACCTGCGCCAGGGCCGGACCCCGGTCCTGGCCGCGCCGGTGCTGTCGCGCGGCAGCCTCCCCGGGGCCAGCGAGGACAACGAGCGGGCCCCGCTGCGCCAGCACCTCCTCGACCACCTGGTCGTGCGCTTCGAGGCCGACCTGGTCCACGCCTTCGGTCCGTCCCCCGACCGCGGGGCGGCCCTGGCGGCGGCCCGGGAGCGGTGGGGGGCGCTGCCGGCCAGCGCCGCTCCCGGGCCGG
>DATJOV010000456.1:0-12768 GCA_035506735.1 Acidimicrobiales bacterium
CCGTTCCCGATCGCTCAGGGCGGCCAGGGTGTCGGTGCGGCGCGACGCCCCCATCAACTGCGTGACGACCTCGGGATCGAGGGCCGTCCCCCCCGACGCCACCCGCACCAGGGCATCGACGAAGTCCGAGACGTCGGCCACCCGGTCCTTGAGGAGGTAGCCGACCCCGGCCGCCCCCCCGGCCAGGAGCTCGGCCGCGTAGCGCGTCTCGACGTACTGGGAGAAGACCAGGATGCCCACGTCGGGGTGGGACCGGCGCAACTCGAGGGCGGCCCGGAGCCCCTCGTCGGTGAAGCTCGGCGGCATGCGGATGTCGACCACCGCCACGTCGGGGGGACGCTCGGCGATGGCCCGTTCCAGCCCGTCGGCGTCGCCCACGGCCCCGGTCACGCAGAATCCCCGGTCGGTGAGGAGCTGCACCAGTCCGTCGCGCAGGATGGCGGAGTCCTCGGCGATCACGACGGTCAGGGCGTCGGCACCGGCCATGGTCAGGAGTGCAGGGGCAGGTCGACGGTGATGGCGGTGGGGCCGCCCGGTGGGCTGGCGATGCTGATGTGGCCGTCGACGACGCCGACCCGGTCCACCAAGCCGCTCAGGCCGCTCGACGACGAGCTGCGCTGGCCGAGCGTGGCGCCCCCCCGCCCGTTGTCGCGGACCACGATGCGCAGCCAGGGGCCGTGCTGGGCACAGGTGAGCGAGGCGCGGGAGGCGTGGGCGTGCTGGGCCACGTTGGCCAGGAGCTCGGCGGCACAGAAGTAGCTGATGGTCTCGATGGCGGAGCTGGGCCGGGTGTGGATGGCCACCGACACGTCGGTGGGGATGGGGCTGCGGGCCGCCAGGGTGGCGAGGGCGTTCTCGAGCCCGGTGTCGAGGGCGGGTGGGTGGATCCCCCGGGCCAGGTCGCGCAGGTCGGTGATGGCCTCCTTGGCGCCCCGGTGGGCCTCGTCGACCAGGAGGCGGACGGCAGTCATGTCGGCCGTGTCGGGCTCGGCCGCGAGGTGGTCGAGCTTCTCCTTGGCCTGGCCCAGGCGCATGGCCAGCGCCACCAGCTGCGCCTGGGTGCCGTCGTGGAGGTCGCGCTCGATGCGGCGGAGGGTGTCGGCGTTGGCGTCGAGCGTCTTGGAGCGGGACTCCTCGAGGCTGCGCAGCCGTGACCAGGACGCTCCCGGCCCGAGCAGGAGGCGCATGAGGCCCCGGTCGAGATTGACGACGAGGCGCATGGCCCACGGGGCGACGAAGAGCAGGACCACCCCCGTCACGAAGACGCCCAGTCGGGTGGCGAACCCGGGCCCGGCCCCCAGGCGGGTGCTGTTGGTGAGGAACCGGCCGAAGACCCCGAACCGGGCCGAGTTCGTGACGCCGATGAAGGGCGAGGCGATGCCGGAGATCGCCTCGATCCACAGGCTCAGGGCGAACCAGATCCCGAACAGGGTGAGGGGCGCCTTGATCACGAAGTAGCCGACCGCCCGCCAGGCGGCCGGATCGGCGAACGACGCCCGCAGCCAGCCGAGGAACCCCGGGCGGGGATCGAAGGCCTCGGGTGCGGCGATCTCCTCGCCCAGCACCCGCCACGCCAGGGCCCGCTGCCAGCCCCCGAGCGCCCGGGCCGCCCTGAGGCCGCCGGCCAGGATCAGGACGCCGACGAAGCCGACGGTGAGGGCCACGCCGGCGATGCCCAGGACGACGAGGACGACGACGGCCCCGCCCGCCAGGACGGCACCGACGAGGAAGAACCCCAACTCGGCCCAGCTGCGCTTGTGGAAGGGCTCGGCCCCGATCCGCTGCGCCAGGGACCGGGCCTGCTCCCTGCGGTCGTCCGGGATCCGAGCCTGCACCCGGCCCCCCTCGGTGCTGACCTCGCTCAAGCGTCTCGATTCATGAAGAGCACGGCCCCGGCCACCAGGGCGGCCGTGGCATAGACCGCCATCAACAGTAGCCCCACGCCGGCCGAGAGCGGCCCCGTGCCGCCCGGGCCGCCGCCCTGGTTGACGGTCGACATGACGGAGTTGGCGAGGATGTTGGTGGGCAGGTAGCGGACGGTGCTCTGGGAGACGGCGTGCATCACCAGCGGGAGCACGAACACCACACCGGCGAAGCTGGCGATGGCCCCCGCCGCGTTGCGGCAGACGAGGCCGAACCCGAAGGACATGAGGGCCAGGAGGGCGATGAAGAGCCCGGTCATGAGCACGGCTCGCAGGGCGTTGGGTGACCCCAGGGTCGCCGTGGGGGCGCCCCGCCCGGACAGGACGGCCTCTCCCAGGAAGAACGAGGCGAAGCTGAGTACCTCGCAGAAGCCGACCATGATCACGGCGGTGACCACCACCTTGGCCGCCAGGACCATGGGACGGCGGGGGGTGGCGGACAAGGTGGCCCGCACGGTGCCGCTCGAGTACTCGCCCGTGATGAGCAGGGCCCCGAAGACCCCCCCCGCCAGACCGGCGACGATCATGCCGGTCAGCGCCACCTGGGTGGAGTCGAAGCCGAAGCCCCTGAAGCTGGCGCCGTGGGACACCAGGGCCGTCACCAGCAGGCCGGCCACGACCGTGAGGCCCAGGGTGATGGCCGTCGACGGCAGGGTCAGGACCTTGATGGCCTCGGACCGCACGACGTTCCTCAGTCGGTAGCGTCCCGCCGGCAGGGTCGGGGCGACCAGGGACATGGCCATCACTCCTCTCGGGCGGCGCCGGGGGCGCCGGTCAGTGTGGAGGGGCGGTACTCCACCTCGTCGTGGGTGAGCTCCATGAAGGCATCCTCGAGGGACGCCGTGATCGGCGTGAGCTCGTGCACGCGCAGGCGGCCGTGGAAGGCCAGGTCGCCGATCTGGGCCGCGGTGAGCCCTTCGACCGTGACGGCGTCGCCGTCGCGGTCGCCGAGCTCGGCCCCGGCCCCGGTGAGCGCCGAGGCGAAGACCGGCAGGTCGGGCGTGACCAGCCGCACGGCGTTGCGGCCGCTGCGCCCCACGAAATCGGCCACGCTGGTCTCGACGATGAGGCGGCCCCGGCCGATCACCACCAGCCGGTCGGCGGTGAGCGCCATCTCGCTGATCAGGTGGCTGGAGACGAAGACGGTCCGGCCCTGGGCGGCGAGGCCGCGCAGGAAGTGCCGGACCCACCGGATGCCCTCGGGATCGAGCCCGTTGACCGGCTCGTCGAAGAGGAGCACGCCGGGGTCGCCCAGCAGGGTGGCGGCCATGCCGAGTCGCTGGCTCATCCCCAGCGAGAACTTCCCGGCCCGGCGCCCGCCGACGGACGTCAACCCCACGGTGTCGAGGACCTCGTCGACACGCCGCACGGGGATGTCGTTGGTGGCGGCGAGCCAGCGGAGGTGGCTGCGGGCGGTGCGGGCGGGGTGGAACGCCTTGGCGTCGAGGAGACCGCCGACCTCGCGCAGGGGCCAGGTGAGATCGGAGAAGGGCTTGCCGTTGATGAGCGCCGACCCCGCATCGGGGAGGTCGAGGCCCATGATCATGCGCATGGTGGTCGACTTGCCCGATCCGTTCGGCCCCAGGAACCCGGTCACCTGACCGGGGGGGACCTCGAAGGTCAGGTCGTCCACCGCCGTCTTCGTGCCGTAGCGCTTGGTCAGTGCGTGTGCCGTGATCATCACGCCCCACGGTACGGATCCGGCGGCGTCGATGGAATGTGGCCAGGAGGTGTCTGCGGGGTCGGGCCTGCCCCATCCCCGAGGGGGGGTAGCCCCATCACCGGGCCCGGGGGCCCCGGCCCGCCACGCCCCGGCGCAGGGGCGCTCCCGACCACGTCGGGACGGTCAGCCCCAGGTGAGGGCGTGGAAGGCGATGGCGGCCGCCGTGGCCACGTTGAGGGAGTCGACGCCGGGGGCCATGGGGATGCCCACCACGGCGTCGCAGGCGGCCAGGGCCTCGCTGCTCACGCCGGGCCCCTCGGCCCCGAGGACGAGGGCGATGCCGCGCCCGTCCCGGCCGGACCGGGCCCCCAGGTCGCGCAGGCCGGCGGTGGGCGCGCCGGCACGGGCCGCCCGGTGGGGGGACAGGGCGGCCACCACGAAGCCCGCCCGGCGGAGCGCGTCCAGGCCGGCCGGCCACGGCTCGAGCCGGGCGAAGGGCGTGTGCAGGACGTGCCCCATCGACACCCGGATCGAGCGCCGGTAGAGGGGGTCGGCGCAGCGGGGGTCGAGGAGGACGCCGGCCACGCCGAAGGCGGCGGCATTGCGGAAGAGGGCGCCGATGTTCTCGTGGTCGTTGAGGCCCTCCAGGACGGCCACCAGGGGCGGAGGGCCACCGCCCGGCCTCGGGCGGAGCGCCCCGGTCACGATTCCCTCCGGGGTGGACGGGGGCGGCGCGTCCGCCACCGCCACCACGCCCCGGTGGAGGTCGAAGCCCACCGTGCCGGCCACCACGGGGCGCGACCCCACGTACACCGGGGCGCCCTGGGCCCGGGTGGCCTCGACCAGGACCGCCGCCGCCGCGACCTGGTGGTCGTCCACGAGCAGGGCCCGCACGGCGTAGTCCGAGGTCAGGAGCCGCTCCACGGCGAGCCTCCCCTCGACCACGACGAGCGGGGCGTCGGCCCCCCGGCGCACGCTCGGGGCCCGGTGGCGCAGATCCCTGAAGGGCCCGAGCCGGCTGTCGTCGGGATCGTCCACCCGGAGGAGCGGACCGGGAGCGGTGGGCGGGGGCGGCCGCCGGCTCACGTCTGGTCGACGAGGTCTGCTCGGTAGTCCGGGTGCTCGGTGAGGTAGCGCGACGCGCTCCGCATGGACGCCTCGTTCTGGCGGTTGATGAACCGGTAGATCGCACCCTCGAACCACCGGAAGGGCCACGTGGTCATGTGGTAGCGCTCCTCGAAGCTGAAGAGGGTCCGGTTGGGCCCGATCGGCTCGAGGCGGACGGCACCGGTCTGGTCGTTGTCGGGATCGGTCGAGATCATGGTGTAGGTGTACCCCCGCTCGGGCTCGACGCCCGACACCAGCTCGAGGGCGGAGCCCCGCCTGCCCAGGGGCAGCTTGAAGACGACGCGGCGCAGCCGCCCGTTGTGGTGCTCGTCCCCCGGCCACAGGACGTCGACACGCAGGACCATGGGGGCGTAGTCGGGCCAGCGGTCGTAGTCCTGGAAGAGGGCCCAGATGCGCCGGGAGGAGTGGGGCATCTCCAGGGTGTAGCGATGCTCGCGCATGGCGACAACGTAGCCCTGGGTGCCCGGGGCGGTGCCGGCCGCAGGGTGCCCGGGCGTTCCCCCCCGGCGTGCGGCGGTAACGTGCCGGGTCAGCCGTCGCCGTGGGGCACAGGTGCGAGGGAGGTCCGCAACGTGGCGATGCCCATGGCGCAACGGGTGGTCCTGATCACCGGTGCGAACTCCGGGGTGGGGAGGGAAACGGCCCTGGGCGTCGCCGCCCTGGGCGCCACCACCGTCCTGGCCTGCCGGGACCGGGACAGGGCCGAGTTCGCCGCCGCCGCCATCCGTCGCCGGACGGGCAACACGGCCGTGAGCACGGTGGAGGTCGACCTCGAGGACCTGGAGAGCGTGGCCCGGTGCGCCGTCGAGTGCCTGGCCCGACACGGGTCCGTCGACGTCCTGGTCAACAACGCCGGAGGGTACTGGGACCACCGGGCCCTCACGACCCAGGGCTTCGAACGGCATTTCGGGGTCAATTACCTGAGCCACTACGCCCTCACCCGGCACCTGCTCGACGCCCGGGACGGGCGAGCCCCGGACCGGATCGTCAGTGTGACGTCGGTCGGCCATCGCGCCGTGCGGGGGATGAGCTTCGGCGACCTCCAACTCGACGGGGGCTGGACGGCGGCGGGCGCCTACGGGCAGTCGAAGCTGGCCCAGATCCTCTTCACCCGTGAGCTCGCCCGCCGCTACGGCGGGCGGGGCGTGGTCGCCCACGCCACCCACCCCGGGAGCGTGCGGAGCCACTTCGGCGCCGACGGGGACACGCACGGGGTCACCCGCGTGGTGGTGAGGGCCATCATCGGCGTCACGGGCGTGACGCCGGCGGCCGCGGCCCGGACGCCGGTCTACCTGGCCAGCGCCGAGGCGCCGGGCCGGACCAACGGCGGCTACTGGGTCCGCAGGAAGGAACGCCGTCCCTCGAGAGGGGCACGGGACGCCGAGGCCGCCCGCAGGCTGTGGGACGAGAGCGAGGCGCTCGTCACCGCGGCCGGACCGGCCTTGCCGTAGCGAGCTGTCGCGCCCCGCCGATGCCGCCACGTCCTCGGGCCGGGAGGGGGCACGCCCGCCCTCGTCGGCCGGTGACCCCTGCCCTCGTCGGGCGTCGGGGCCGGGCCGCCGGGGTCGTCCTGGCCGTGGCGCTCCTGCTCACGGGGTGCTCGGCCGCGACGTCGGTGTCGGGCGCCACCCCCCAGTGGCCCGCCCGCGTCGACTGGGGGCGTGACGTCGTGGCCCCGCCCGGGCCCGAGGTCACACCGGTGCGGATCGTGCGCACCTCGGGCCGGGTCACCGGGGCGGGGGAGCTCGCCGGCCGGCCCGGCCCGGGCGGCGGGGCCCGCCTCACCATGCGGCCCGGCGGCGCCCCCCCGGTCGTCGTGGTGGACTACGGCCAGGACGTCGGTGGCGTCCCCTACGTGGTGGTGCGCGGCGCGTCGGGGGATCCGGTGCTGAGCACCGCCTACAGCGAGGGCCTCCAGTACCTGGGCCCGGACGGGGACCAGAACGGCAGCGCCAGCTCGGCCGGGGCCTCGTCGCGGACCGACGACCTCATCGTGGCCTATCCGGGGCGGCTCACGGCCGGGGTCATCCAGGGTGGTGAGCGCTACGAGCGGATCACCCTCACCACCCCGGGCAGTGTGACCCTGTCGTCGGTCGGCATCCGGTTCACCGCCGTGCGGGCCACCCCGGGGGACTACCGCGGGTGGTTCGACTCGAGCTCGCCCGAGCTCAATCGGATCTGGTACGACGGCGCCTACACCACCCAGCTCGACGAGCTGCCGTCCGGCGCCGTCCCGGCGCCGTGGCGCATCAGCGGCGGCGTGCTCGAGGCCGTGGGGGGCGGTGCCGGCATCCTCTCGGCCGGCACCGGATGGACCGACTACTCGGTGTCGTTCGACACCCGGGTCCTCGACTACTCCTCCGGCTGGCTGGTGCGGGCCACGTCGGGCGGGTCGGGCTATCTCTTCACCCTGCAGCAGAGCGCCGGAACCGGGTCGGGAGCCTCCCTCCAGGAGATCGATCTCAGCCCGACCGACACCACGTCGATCGGCACCGTCCCCCTCCCCGCCGGATTCCGGATCGGCCGCTGGCACCACGTCACGACCACCGTGTCCGGGACCCGGGTGACCACCTCGATCGACGGCAGGCAGGTCAGCACCTTCGACGCCGGCTCGCTGCCACCGGGCTCGGCCGTCCACGGGTCGGGGTCGGTGGGTTTCGTCACGACCGGGTCGACGGCGTTGTTCCGGGACCTCGCCGTGACCGGCACCGGAGGGACCCGTCTCTACGCCGACGCCCTGTCGCACCCGTCGGCGCTCGCCGGCTTCCCCGCCCTCGACGTGGCGCCGTCCGATCCCCTCCCGGTCATCATGGACGGTGCCAAGCGCGACCGGGTGGTGTGGAGCGGTGACCTCGGGGTGGAGGTCCCCAACGTCCTGTACACCACGCGGGCCGCCGACTTCGTCAGGGGATCGCTCGAGCTCCTGGGCAGCTACCAGGTCGCCGACGGGGAGTCGGGTACCAACGTCAATCCCACCGTCCCCCTGGGGACGTTCCCCCAGAGCGGGTCCACCTACTCCACCGTGTACTCGATGGACGAGGTGGACAACATCGCCACCTACTACCTCTACACCGGGGACCTGTCCTTCGTGCGGGCCGAATGGCCCATGATCACCCGCGAGCTCGCCTACAACCAGTCGCTGGTCGACGACCGGGGCCTCCTCGTCACCGACGCCGCCGACGGGCAGGACTGGGACTACTACGACGGCAGCAAGACGGGTGAGGTGGCGGCGTACAACGTCATCTACTACGAGACCCTCGTCGATGCCGGCTCCCTGGCGGCCGCCCTCGGCCTGCCGCTCGAGGCCTACGCCTACGGCCAGGCTGCCGCCCGGCTGCGCAGCGCCATCGACCAGGACCTCTTCGACCCCACCTCCGGGCTCTACGAGCTGTCCGACGCCCAACCCTCCGCCGTGGCCCAGGACGCCAACGCCCTGGCCGTCCTGTTCGGCGTGGCACCGCCCGGGTCCGGCCCCGCCGTCATGGCAGCGCTGCGCCGGACCCTGCCGTCCACCCCCTACGGCCCTGAGTCCTTCACCGCCAACGCCGGGTTCCGGGCCGCGGTCAGCCCCTTCGTGACCAACGAGGAGGTCCAGGCCCTGTTCGCCACGGGCGACGGCGCCGCCGCCATCGGCCTCATCGAACGGCTGTGGGGCCACATGGACGCCCCCGGGCCCGACTTCACCGCCGCCGACTGGGAGCTCGTGGGGGCCCGTGGACGGCCGGGGTTCGGCGACAACACCAGCCTGGCCCACGGCTGGGCCAGCGGCGCCACCGCCGACCTGTCCGCCGACGTCCTGGGGGTGGTGCCGTCCACGCCCGGCTTCCGGACCTGGACGGTGGCGCCGCGCCCCGGGTCCCTGCGCTGGGCCGAGGGCGACGTCCCCACCCCGCACGGCACCATCGCCGTGCGCTGGGCGCGCAGCCCCGGCTCGGGCCGCTTCTCGCTGCAGGTGAGCGCCCCCGCCCACACCCGGGGAACGGTCGCCGTCCCGGTGGGGAAGGCGGGCGCCACCGTCACCGTGCGCACCTCGGGCGCCGGTGGCCGCACCCTGCGCCGTGCCACCCGCACGGCCCGCCCCGGCGTCTCCTCCCTCCCCGTGGCCGTCGGAGGCGGGTTCACCACCCTGATCGAGGTGGTGCCCCGGTGACACGGGGGGCGGGCCCGCCCATATAGGTGCAATCACCTATGGACGGCCCCGGGGAACCGCCTAGCGTCGAGCCGAGGGGGCTGAGCACGTCTGTCGCCGATGGAACCTGACGAGGGACAGCGATGGCATCGGCGCTATGCCATGGAGCCGACCAGCCTCGCCGAGATGCGCCGCTTCGTGGCCGAGGTGCTCCACGACGTGGCGGGCGTGGCGGCGCGGGATGAGACGGGCCAGCAGGTCCTCCTCATGGCGTCGGAGCTGGCCACGAACGCCATCCTCCACGGGGGCGGGCGGGAGTACGACGTGGACGTGACGGCGATCGACGGGCGGGTCCGGGTCGAGGTCGTGGACGGGAGCCGTCGCCTGGGGAAGCTCCTGGCCGTGGGTCCCGACGACGAGCGGGGGCGGGGGCTGCACATCGTGGCCGCCTTCGCCGACCGGTGGGGAGCCTCGACGCTCGGGGGCGGACGCAAGGCCATGTGGTTCGAGGTCAGGGTCCGTCCGTGACGGGCGGGGCGGGACGACCGGCCATGGTGGACCGCCTGGTCCGGATCATCGCCGCCCTGGGGGACGTCCAGACGCCCCAGGACGTGGCCGAGGTCCTGGTCTCGGCCGTCACGCCGGAGTTCGACATCCCCGCCGCCGGGGTGTGGCTGGTGCAGGGGGACGAGCTCGTGGTCGCCGCCGCCCGGTGGACGACGGAAGAGGACCGGGACCGCTTCTCCTCCGTCCCCCTCGATTCCGACCTCCCCGGGGCCCAGGTGTACCGGACGGGCGTGCCCATCTGGGTGGACACCCGGGAGGAGTCCCTCCACGCCTACCGGGCCATGGCCGTGCCCCGGGGGTTCTTCGTCCTCCCCCTCATGGGATCGAAGGGCTGCGCCGGGGTGTTCGGGGGCACGGGCCAGGACCCCGAGACCTTCACCGCCGAGGAGCGGACCTACATCTCGACCATCACCGCCCTGTGCGGGCAGGCCATCGAGCGCACCGCCTCGGTCGTCACCGAGCGCGAGACCCGCCACGTCCTGGAATTCCTGGCCGAGGCCACCCGCCTCATGGTGGCGGAGCTGGAACCCACCCAGGTCCTGCACTCGCTGGTGCGCCTGGGGGCGTCGTACCTGTCGCCGTGGTGCGCCGTGTACCTGGCCCAGGGGGACGTCCTGGTCCGGGCCGCCCTCGCCATCGAGGGGGGCGAGCTGCTGGCGGGCGAGGTCCTGCGGTCGGACCCGGTCCCCCTGGACGCCGACGTCCCCCTCACCAGGGTGCTGCGCAGCGGGCGCAGCGAGGTGATGGAGGAGGTGCCGGCCGCCCTGGTGCAGCGCACGGTCCCCCCGTCCCGCTTCCCGCACGGGTCCCGGGGCCGGCGCTGGTCGGCGCTGATCGTCCCCGTCGTGGCCCGCAGCCGGACCGTGGGGGTGCTGAGCCTGGCCTCCGACAGCTGGGACCGGTCGCCCCCCGACGCCCTGCGCTTCGCGGCCGAGGGTCTGGCCACCCGGGCCGGGATGGCCTTCGACGCCGCCCAGCGCTACCAGGGCCAGCGCGACCTGGTCGAGATGTTCACCAACGCCTTCCTCCCCGTCGAGGTGCCCACCATCGAGGGCCTCCGGCTGGCCACCTCCTACATCCCCGCCGTCGGACGGGTGTGCGGCGACTGGTACGACGTGATCGTCCTCGACGACGGCGATGCCCTCGTCGGCCTGGGCGACGCCATGGGCCACGGCGTCGAGGCGTCGTCGCGCATGGCCAAGCTGCGGTACTCGGCCCGGGCCGTGGCGGCCATCGACCCCCGTCCCGCCACCGTGCTGGGCGTGCTCAGCCGCACCGCCGCCGAGGAGCGGTCGATCGCCACCGCCCTCTACGCCCGGGTCGACCCCCGCCGGGGCGAGATGCTGTGGTCGTCGGCGGGCCACCTCCCGCCGTTCCTCGTGCACGAATCGGGCGCGGTGGAGGAGCTGCGGGCTCCCGAGACCGTGATCCTCGGCGCCGTGGCCGACCGGCCCTACCGGCAGTACCGGGCCCAGCTCCGGCCCGGCGACGTGGTCATCGCCTTCTCGGACGGGGTGGTCGAGCGGCGCCGGGTGAGCATCGACGAGGGGACGGCCCGGCTGCGCCGGACCATCGCCGAGGTGGGGACGGGCGACATGGGCACCCTCCTGGACGAGATCGTGGCCCGGCACTGTGCCCACCCCGAGGACGACTGCTGTATCCTCACCCTGCAGTGGAGCGGGACCGCGTCCCCGGCCGGCGCCCCCACCGATCCAGGCCGCCACTGCGGTGCCGTCGCGCCCTGGTGACCCCACCCCGTGGCGCCGTGCCGAGCCCGCCGTTCGCCGGTAGATTCCGGCCAGGGGGGTGGGGGACGTATGGGGGTTGGCCGCCAGTCGACCGAGTCGTGACCGGGCCGTCGTGCCCGACGCCCACGGCACGCTCGCCCCGCCCCGGCCCGGACCGGCGCCAGCCATGAGGGGCGGGCGCCTGGTGCGGCGCTACCTCCCGCTGGCCGTCCTCGTCGCCGCCCAGGTCGTCATCATCGCCGTCTTCCCCTCCACCGCCCCGGGCCAGGGATCGCCGGCGGCGGCCACGGGAACGGCCCCGGCGTCGGGCTTCTCCGGCCCGGGCGGCACGGGCAGCCGGGCCCACTGCGCCGGGGACAGGGAGTTCTCGACCGCCATCGACTCCTACGCGCCCCTCTGCACGGCGGGCACGATCGGCGGGAGCGACGACAACGGCGGGAGCACCTCCCAGGGCGTGACGTCGAAGACCATCACCGTGATCGACTACTACGCCGACTCCGGGGCCGTGGTGGACACCATCCTGCGGGCCGAGGGACTCTACGTCTCGTTCAGCCAGGAGCAGGAGATGGACCGGGCCTTCGAGAACTTCGTCAACGCCCACTACGTGCTGTGGGGGCGCAAGCTCAGGATCGTGGCCTACGACAGCACGTGCCAGACCGTCCCCCCCGACACGAGCTGCCTGCTGGCCGAGATGGACTCCGTCGTCCAGACCTACCAGCCCTACGCCGTGGCCTGGGGCACGACGCTGTGCTCGGTCTGCTTCGCCCGCCTGGCCCAGGACCACACCGTGGCCCTGGGTGGGATCGGCTTCAGCGACGCCTTCGCCCGGGCCAACGCCCCCTACTTCTGGTCGCCGGGGGAGTCCTCGACCAACATCGAGAACGCCTTCGCCCGGTTCTGGTGCGGCCAGCTGTCGAGCAAGGACAGCGACCGGACGGTGAGCTTCGCCCAGGACAAGAACCCGGCCCAGGACTTCAACGGGGACAAGCGCGTCCTGGGGGTGATCTCGACCAACGACCCCGACAACGAGGACACGGTCACCGACGTGCTCGTCCCCGCCCTCCGGCGCGACTGCGGCGACGGGGCCAGCATCGCCCAGCACCACTACTTCTACTCCCAGGACATCAGCACCGCCGCCCAGCAGATCAGCGCCGGGATCTCGGCCATGGACACGGCCACGGACCCCGCCACCGACGTCCTGTGCCTGTGCGACCCGGTCGCCCCCGAGCTCTTGTACTCCGGGGAGCAGGGGCACGACTACTACCCCGAGAACCTCCTGGCCGACGTGCAGGGCATGGGCGTGGACCCCGTGGCCCAGAACTTCGAGTCCACGGCCACCTCGGAGTCCCTGGCCTGTCCCGACTACCAGAACGGCTGCGAGTTCGACAACGCCTTCGGCATCACCTCGGCCGCCCCTCTGGCCCCGGCCTCCCGACAGGCCGGGGCCATCGTCTACCGGCTGGGCGGGGGGAGGAACCTGCCCGAGAAACCGTACGTGGCCACGGGTGACTGGGAGCAGTGGAACATGCTGGCCAGCCTGATCGAGAACACCGGCCCCGACCTCACCCCGGCACGCATGGCCGCCGCCGCCCCCTCCATGGGGACCATCGG
>DATJOV010000457.1:0-8820 GCA_035506735.1 Acidimicrobiales bacterium
GGCGATGCCGGGGACGGCGGGCGCCCCGACGTGGTGGTGCTCATGCCCCCGCTCACCGTCACCGCCGGGGAGATCGACCGCATCGTGGCCGCCGTGGTGGGCGGCCTCGACGACCTGGCGGCGGGGACGGGCCCCGGTGGCACCTGAGGACGCCGCCACCGGAGCCCGCCCGGGCTGGGGGGCGTGGGTGGCGGCCCGCTGCGCCGAGCTCGAGGCCCAGGACCGCTGGCGCGCCCCGCGCCCCTTCGACGCCCGCGGACCCGAGGGCACCCTGGGGGGCGATGCCGGGGACGGCGGGCGCCCCGACGTGGTGGCCTTCGCCTCCAACGACTACCTGGGGCTGAGCGCCCACCCCGCCGTGGTGGCCGCCGCCCACGAGGCCCTCGACCGCTGGGGGGCGGGGGCCGGGGCCAGCCGCCTTGTGACGGGGAGCCGCCCCGTGCACCACGAGCTCGAGGCGGCCCTGGCCGCCCACTGGGGGTGCGAGCGCGCCGTCGTCTTCCCCACCGGCTTCGCCGCCAACCTGGGCGTGCTCGGCACCTTCGGCGAGGCCGGGGTGCGCATCTGCTCGGACGAGCTCAACCACGCCTCCATCGTGGACGGGGCCCGCCTGGCCCGGGCCGAGGTGCGCGTCTACCGCCACGGCGACGTCGAGCACCTCGAGGCCCTGCTGGCCGGGGCCCCGGGCCGGGCCGTGGTGGTGAGCGACCTCGTCTTCTCCATGGACGGCGACGTGGCCCCCGTGGCCGGGCTGGCCCGGGCGTGCCGGCGCCACGACGCCCTCCTGGTGCTGGACGAGGCCCACGCCGTGCTCGGCCCCGACCCCACCCCCCACCTCGAGGGGGTGGCGGCCGTGCGGGTGGGCACCCTGTCGAAGACCCTGGGAGCCCTGGGCGGGTTCGTGGCCGGTCCCGCTCCCTTCGTGGAGCTCGTGGTGAACCGGGCCCGCTCCTACATCTTCACCACGGCCCTGACCCCGCCCGACGCGGCGGCCGCCCTGGCCGCTGTGCGCCTCCTCGACACGGACGAGGGCGCCGCCCTGCGGGCCCGGCTGGCCGCCCACGTGGCCCACCTGGCCCCCGGGCACCCGAGCCCCATCGTGCCCGTGGTGCTCGGGAGCGAGGCGCGGGCCGTGGCCGCCTCCGAGCTCCTGCGCCGCCGGGGCATCTGGGTCCCCGCCATCCGCCCCCCCACCGTCCCCCCCGGCACGGCCCGCCTGCGGGTGAGCCTGTCGGCGGCCCACACCGCCGAGCAGGTGACCCGCCTGGGCCGGGCCCTGGCCCAGGTGCGGGCCGGCTTCGGGACCGACGGGCCCGGGCCGGGCGCCGCACCCCTGAGCGCCGTCGGCGCCACCGTCCCGAGCGCCGTCGGCGCCCAGTGAGCGGCGGGGCCCGCCCCGACACCGTGGTGCTGGTGGCGGGGACGGGGACGGAGGTGGGCAAGACCTGGGTGTCGGCCCGGCTCCTGGAACGATGGCGCGCCGCCGGGCTGACGGTGGCGGCACGCAAGCCGGCCCAGTCCGGCACCCCGGGGAGCGGCCCGGCCGACGCCGAGGTGCTGGGGGCGGCGAGCGGGGAGGACCCCGACGTGGTGTGCCCGCCCCACCGCTCCTACCCCGTGGCCCTGGCCCCGCCCATGGCGGCCGAGGCCCTGGGCCGGCCCGTGCCCACCGTGGCCGACCTGGTGGGCGAGCTGGCCTGGCCACCCGGTCCGGCCCGGGTGGGCCTGGTCGAGACGGCGGGCGGGGTGCGCTCCCCCCAGGCCGGCGACGGGGACGTCACCGACCTCCTCGACGCTCTCCTCCCCGAGGCCGTGGTGGTGGTGGCCGACGCCGGGCTGGGTGCCATCAACGCCGTGCGCCTCTCCCTCGAGGCGCTGGGCCGCGCCGCCCACGTCCCCGCCCTCGGTCCCATGGTGGTGCTCAACCGCTTCGACGGGACCGACGATCTCCACCGCCGCAACGCCGACTGGCTGGCCCGGCGCCACGGCGTGACCCTGTTCGGGTCCGACCTGGCCGGCCTCGACGCCCTCGGGACCGCCCTCGTGGCAGGCGGGCCGCCGGCGGCCGGGACCTAGGACAGCAGCACGACCTTCCCCAGCTTGGCCCCGGCGGCGAACCGGGCGTAGGCGTCGGCGGCGTGCTCGAGCGGGAAGGTGGCGGCCACCGGCACCCGCACCGTCCCGGCGGCCAGCAGCGGCACCACGTGGGCCTCGACGGCCGCGGCCACCACGGCCTTGTCCACGGCCGAGCGGGCCCGCAGGGTGGAGCCGCTCAGGCGCAGGCGCTTGCCCATGACGGTGAGCAGGTCCAGCTCCACCCGGGCGCCGGCACCCACCCCGATGACGCTGATGCGGCCGCCGAGGGCCATCGACGCCACCACACCGGGGAGGCTGGCCGCCCCCACCAGCTCCAGGGCCACGTCGAAGGGCCCGTGGTCGGCGGCCTCCTCCGGTGCGACGGCCGCCACCGCCCCCAGGGCGGCCACGGCGGGGCGCAGCTCGGGGTGGCGCACCGAGGCCACGGCCCGGGCCCCGGCCGCCGCCGCCAGCTGCACCGCGGCGGTCCCCACCCCGCCCGCCGCCCCGGTGACGAGGACCCGGTCGCCCACCGCCATGCCGCACTGGGTGCACAGGGCGTCGTAGGCGGTGGAGAAGACCTCGGGGAAGCCCCCGGCCTCGGCCCACGGCATGCCGGGGGGCACGGCCATGGCCGAGGCCTCGTCCACGACGGCCAGCTCGGCCTGGGCCCCCCCGCCCACCACCGCCATGACCCGGTCGCCCACGGCGAAGCGGCGCACGGCCGATCCCGTGGCGACCACCTCACCCGCCAGCTCCATGCCGGGGACGTCGGCGGGCCAGCCCGGGGGCACGGGGTAGAGGCCGCGCTGCTGGAGGAGGTCGGCGGCGTTGACACCGGCGGCCCGCACCGCCACCACCAGGCCGGTGTCGGGCGGCACGGGGTCCGGACGCCCGTCGAAGCGCAGCTCCCCGTCGGCGATGGTGACGGCGTGCACCGGCCCGCGGCCTCAGCCCTCGGGACCGGCCCGCCCGGCCCGCTTGGCCTCGCGCCGGCGTCGCCGGGAGGACGAGCGGCCCGGGGCCCCGAGGAGGAAGCCCAGCACCACCCCGAGCACGATCGACACCAGCACCACCCAGATGAGGCGGGGGTGGGCGGAGAACACGAAGACGTGGAGGCGCACCGGGGCCGCGTTCTGCACCACGAACACCACGGCCAGGGCCACCACCACCCCCGCCCCCACCAGGCGCACCAGACGGCGGCGGCGCACGCGGGTGCGGCGTTCGAGCTCCTCGTGCTCGGGGCCGAGGGGGGTGGTCACCGGGGCCTCCCCGGGCCGACCCTCACACGCCGATGTGCGAGTCGTCCCACAGGCGGATGCCCCCCAGGATGCCGGCGGTGTTGTCCACGATGGACACGTTGCTCCCCAGGTGCCCGCTGACCTTCTTGGAGTTCCCCCCACCGATGTAGCAGTGGTCGAAGAACGACAGGGCCCGCAACGTGGCCACCGCCTTGCGCACCCGCTTGTTCCAGCGGGCGTTGCCGACCTCCTTGCGGGCCGCCTCCCCCAGCTCGTCGTTGTAGGAGGCGCCCTTCAGGAACGGATGGTGGGCGAACTCGAGGTGGGGCAGGAGGCGCCCGTCGAAGAAGAAGGCCGTGCCCACCCCGGTGCCGAGCGTCACCACCAGCTCGAGGCCGTGCCCCGCCACCACGGCCGCCCCCTGCACGTCGGCGTCGTTGGCGACCCGGGTGGGCCGGCCCAGGCGGGCGGCCAGCTCCCCGGCCAGGTCGAACCCGGTCCAGCGCTTGAGCAGGTGCTGGTCCAGGGCGGTGCCGGGGCCGCCCACGCCCACGAAGTGGGGGGCGGAGAGGACGTGGCCGCTGCGCACCATGCCGGGGAAGCCGGCCGAGACCCGGTCGGCGGGGGGGAGCGGCGCCACCATGGCGGCCAGCTGCGCCACCATCTGCTCGGGGGTCACGGGATAGGTGGTCTTCACCGCCACGCGGTCGGCCACCATGGCCCCGGCGGCGTCGAGGACCGAGGCCTTGAGGCCCGTCCCGCCGATGTCGATGGCCAGCGTGAGCGGTGGGGTGGGTCCGGGGACGGCGGTGGCGGCCGGCGTGGCCAGGGCCGTGGCGGCCGGCGTGGCCAGGGCGGTGGCGGGCGGCGGGGTCGACCGGGCCTTGCGGGCGGCGGTGGCGGGCGGAGCCGGGCGGGCCGCCGGGGCCGGTGCGGGGGGCTGCTCGCTCACGGTGCACCTCCAGGTGACGTGGTGGCCGGGGCCGGGCCGCGGCCCTGGACGGCACCGGGCACGGCAGCCCCCCGGGCGGCGGCGGCCAGGGCCCCCTCACCCAGCTCGGTGCCGTCCCAGCGGTCGAGGTGGAGTGCCGCCCCGAGGGACGCCCGGGCCCGCCAGCCGTGGCGTTCGAGGTCGGGGGTGTCCTGGAGGGCCGAGACCGGGCCCACGCACAACCAAGCCACGGGGCGGATGGACTCGGGGATCCCGAGCAGCCGGCGCAGGAAGGACTCCCGGTAGAACGAGACCCACCCCATGCCCCACCCCTCGGCCGTGCAGGCCAGCCACATGTTCTCGATGGCCAGGCACACCGAGTACAGCCCGGCGTCGGCGATGGCGTGGCGGCCCAGCACCCCCGGGGCCCCCCGGGCCGGGTCGTAGGTGACCACGACCGAGAGCGAGGCCTCCAGGATGCCGTCGATCTTGATCCCGGCGAAGCGCTCGGCCCGCTCGCCCTCGAGGGAGGCGGCGAAGGTGGAGCGCTCCTGCTGGACGTGCTCCCAGAAGGCCCGGCGCAACCCGGGCTCGCTCACCAGGACGAAGTCCCAGGGCTGGCTGAGCCCGACGCTCGGAGCGCTGTGGGCGGCGCCGAGGACCCGGGCCAGGACGACCTCGTCCACCGGCTCCCCGCTGAACTCGGCCCGGACGTCGCGCCGGCGGTGCACCACGTCGTAGAAGCCGGCCAGGGCCCCCGAGCCGCGGCCGGCCGGGCCCGCCGCCTCCCCTTGCTCCTCGCCCGGTCCCATGGGCGCGCACCTTACAAGGGGTGGGGCGCGTGCGGGCCGGCGGACGGGACCGGGGACACGGCGGCGGCGGCCGCCCCGTTAGCCTCCGGGCCATGGCCGACGCCCCCTGGGCCGGCGACGCCTGCGCCCTCGTCGACGCCTACCGCCGCAAGGAGCTGTCCCCGGCCGAGGCCGTGGGCGCCTGCCTGGACGCCATCGGGGCCTCGGGGCTCAACGCCTTCAGCCACCTCGACCCCGAGGCCGCCCTGGAGGCGGCCCGGCGGGCCGATCCCTCCCTTCCCCTGGGCGGGGTGCCGGTGGGGATCAAGGAGTTGGAGGAGGTGGCGGGGTGGCCCTTCACCGAGGCCTCCCTGGTGCACGCCGGGCGGGTGGGGGCCGTGACCACCACCCACGTGCGGCGCCTCCTCGGCGCCGGGGCGGTGGCGGTGGGCCAGACCACGGCGAGCGAGTTCGGCGGCATCAACGTCACCTCCAGCCGCCTGCACGGCACCACCCGCAACCCCTGGAACCCCGAGCGCACCCCGGGGGGTTCCTCGGGGGGCTCGGCCGCGGCGGTGGCGGGGGGCCTGGTGCCCCTGGCCTCGGGCGGTGACGGCGGGGGGTCGATCCGCATCCCCGCCTCCTTCACCGGCACCTTCGGCCTCAAGTCCACCTACGGCCGCATCCCCAAGGGCCCCGCCGCCCACCAGACCCCCCACACCGTGACCCTCGGGTGCATCAGCCGCTCGGTGCGCGACACGGCGCGCTGGTTCGACGTCACCAACGGCTACGACCCCCACGACGGGCTGAGCCTGCCCCGGGTGCAGGGGTGGGAGGCCGGGCTGGGCAGCCACGCCGAGGCCCTGCACGGCAAGCGGGCCGTGGTGGCCGTGGACCTGGGCGTGGCCGTGGTGCACCCCGAGGTGGCCGCCGTGGTGGAGGCGGCGGCCGAGGCTCTGGTGGCCGAGGCCGGGCTGGCCCGGGTGGACGTGGCCGTCACCTTCCCCCCGGCGCTGTTCGAGTGGGCCATGGCCAACCTCGTCACACTGGCCGCCGATCTGGGCGAGCGCTACCCCGACTGCGAGGCCGACCTCACCCCCGAGATCATGCTGGGCCTGAACATCGCCCGGCACCACTACGACCTGGCCATGGCCGCCGCGGCCGAGCGCTTCCGGGTGGCGGCCCACGAGACCATGGCCACCCTCCTGGACGAGGTCGACTTCGTCTTCGCCTCCACCAACCCCGACGTGGCCTTCGCCGCCGCCGGGCCCATCCCCACCACGGTGGGGGAGGTGGACCTGCTCCAGCACTACGGCGACATCATGCGGGCCGGCGCCAACCAGGGGAACCTCACCTTCCCCGCCAACTTCAGCGGCAACCCGGCCGTGTCGATCCCGGTGGGCGCGGTGGGGGGCCTGCCCGTGGGCATGCAGGTCATCGGCCGCCACCACGAGGAGGAGCTCCTCCTCGACCTGGCCCTCACGGCCGAGCGCCACCGCCCCTGGCCCCTGGTGGCCCCGGGAGCGCCGTGCTGAGCGGGCCCCCTCAGGCCCCGACCGTCACCGGCAGGGCGGCCAGCCCCCGCAGGACGATGTTCTCCTTGTAGGCCAGGTCCACGTCGGCCCGCTCGACGCGCCGGCACCGCCCGAACAGCGCCGGCAGGGCGATCTGGGCCTCGAGGCGGGCCAGGGGGGCGCCCAGGCAGTGGTGGATGCCGAAGCCGAAGCCCAGGTGGGCGTTGTCGGCGCGGGTGAGGTCGAAGGTGTCGGGGTGGGCGAAGGCGGCGGGGTCGCGGTTGGCCGATCCGAGCAGGAGCATGGAGAAGTCGCCCCGGGCGATGCGGGCCCCGCCCACCTCCATGTCCTCCAGGGCCACGCGCCCGGTGAGCTGCACGGGCGGGGCGAAGCGCAGCATCTCCTCCACCCCCGATCGCACCACGGTGGGATCGCCACGGAAGCGGGCCAGCTGGTCGGGGTGCTCGAGCAGGGCCAGGGCCCCGCCCGAGATGAGGTTCACCGTGGTCTCGTGCCCGGCCACCAGCAGGAGGATGCAGGTGGAGAGGAGCTCCCCCTGGGAGAGGACGTCCCCGTGCTCCTCGGCCTCGATGAGCCGGCTGACGAGGTCGTCGCCGGGGCGGGAGCGGCGTTCCTCGATGAGGGACGCGAAGTAGCCGGCGAAGGACAGGATGGCGCCGAGGCGCTGCTGCACCGCCTCGGGGGGGAGGAGGAAGTCGGGGTCGAGCCCCCGCGCCAGGGCGTCGGACCACACCCGGAACTGCTCGTGGTCCTCGGCCGGTACCCCCAGCATCTCCACGATGACGGCCACGGGCAGGGGTGAGGCGAAGTCGGCCACGAGATCGACGCTCCCCCGGGCCAGGAGGTCGTCGAGGAGCCCGTGGCACAGCTCCTCGATGCGGGGGCGCAGGCGCTCCACCACCCGGGGGGTGAAGGCCTTCTGCACCAGGCCCCGCAGCCGGGTGTGGTCGGGCGGGTCGCGGAACAGGAAGGGGGCCATCTCCGCCACCACGGCGTCCAGCCCGGCCAGGTCGGGGAGGTCGACGGCCCGGAGCTCGCCCAGGGCGTCGGCGTTGACGTTGCGGGCGTCGCTGCTCGAGCGCCGATCCCGCAGGAGGGCCAGGCAGTCGGCGTGGCGGGTGAAGACCCAGAAGCCGAAGGGGCTGCGGTGCACGGGGTTGGTGCGGCGCAGCTCGGCGTAGACGGCGTAGGGGTCCTCCACCCAGGCGGGATCGAAGGGATCCCACACCAGGGTGCCCGCCGCCGCGGCCCGGTCCCGGCTGGCGCGCGCCTCCTCGGTCAGCAGTGCGGTGCGCTCGGCCACGAAGGCCGCCAGGGCCGGGTCGGGGGCGCGGTGAGCGGCCCCTGCGCCGTCGGCTGCCACCCCCGCACGGTACCGGGCGGCGGCCCCGGGGCGCCTACCGCCCCGAGCGCAGCGCCGCCAGCCGGCGCCGGACCCGCACGCCCACCAGGAGCACCAGGCTCAGGAGGACGAGGACGGTGCCGGCCAGCGCCATCCACCACACCCCGGGCCCGGGCCCGGTGAAGGCCAGCGATCCCGAACTCGCCGCCGTGGTGGTCGGCGGGCTGGCCGTGGCCGCGGCGGCCGCCGTGGGGGCGGCGGGGGCCGGCGCCGACCCCGCCGGGCCGGCGGAAGGGCCCGGCGAGGTGGCGGCCGGATGCGCCGTCGTCGTCGGGGGGGACGACGACGGGGGGGACGAGGTGGCGGAGGCGGGGGCGGTGGTGGTTGCGGTGGTGGTGGAAGAGCCAGCCGGTGCCACCTTGACCACGGCGAAGCCGGCCACGCCGTTGCCCGTCACCTGGCCGGGCGAGGCGTCGCTCAGGAAGGTGTAGAGGGGGTCGCCGTCGTAGGTGACCTGGTGGCTGCCGTCGGCCTGCACCACCGCCGCCACCGTGCCCGTCACCCCGGGCCCGGCCGTCGGCGTGGTCCCGGCCGGCACGGTGAGCGCCGGCCACGCCTGGGCGCACGACCCGGTGCAGGTGCTCATGCCGTCGTGGTCGGTGCCCAGCGTGTAGAGGGTGAAGCCGCCTGCGTCGGTGAGGATGGCGCCGTAGGTGGCGTTGGTGGCGACGTCGACGGTGGCGGTGGCGGCGCCGGCCGCCGGGACCAGCACGGCCAGGGCCCCCAGCCCGGCCAGGGCGGCCACGCCCACGGCCGGTGCCAGCCAGGCCGAGAGGCGGCGGCGCCCCCGGCCCCGATGGGCGTGCCGGGCGCCGGCGCCCGTGCCGAGGTGCTCCGACTGCCG
>DATJOV010000458.1:0-7310 GCA_035506735.1 Acidimicrobiales bacterium
GGGGATCGAGCGGCTGGCCGATCCGGCCAGCACGCCCCGCTTCCTCACCTCGCGCCTGCTGTACCGCCGCTTCGCCCGCCTGGCGTGGTGGCTGCTCGTGCCCTTCGCCGTGGCCGTGGCCCTGCGCTTCCCCTGGGTCTCGAGCGCCCTGGACCACCTCGTGCTGGGTCGTCCCGCCCCCTCCCGGGCCATCGCCCGGGCCCACGCCGCCGGGTGGACCGACCGCCTCGTCTTCGCCGCCCTGGTGTGCCTGGGCGAGCTCGTCATCATGGCCGTGGTCCTCGGATGGGTGGCCCGCAAGGCGTGGCGCACCCTGGGCGGGGGCGACCTCGACCCCCTCTTCGACGACGGGTGGCCGGCGGCGGGCTCCACCGCCAACGACGCCGTGCGGGACGAGGCCCGGGGCCTGGCCGGGGGCGGCCACGCCGGGCTGGTGTCGGGGGCCACCCTCGAGGCCGAGCTCACCCACCTCGGTCCCGGCTTCTTCGCCTGCCCCGGGGGGAGCGGGGCGGTGGTGGAGGAGCACCGGGGCCGCCTGGGGATGCTCCCCGTCTTCCTGGCCTACCGCCAGCTGGCCTGGGTGGAGATCGAGACCGGGGCCGAGCTCCACGCCCGGCTCCTCCTCACCAAGTCCGAGCTGCCCGGGGCCACCGTCCTCGAGCGCATGGCGGCGCGCGACCGCCAGGTCCACGACACCGTCCCCCTCATGGTGGCCGCCTACCCCCTGGGGGCGTCGTGGCCCCCCGCCCCCGACCTGGGGGCGGTGCGGCGCCGCTCGCGCCGGGTGCGGCGCTGGGCCTCCCTGGCCATCGCCCTGGCCGGGATCGTCGACCTCCTGAGCGCCGTGACCCCTCCGCTGCGCAGCCATCTCCACCTCGTGCTCCAGCTCATCCCCCTGGGCGCCACCGAGCTGGCCGGGGCCCTGGTGGCCCTGATCGGCATCGGGCTCCTGGCCCTGGCCCGGGGCGTGCGCCGGGGCCAGCGCCGCGCCTTCGTCATCGCCACCTGGGCCCTGGCCGTGAGCCTGGTCCTGCACCTGGTGCGGGGGGCCGACGTGACCGGGTCCCTGCTGGCCGCCGCCGTCCTCGGCTTCCTGGTGGTGAACCGGCGCGAGTTCCCCGCCTCCTCGGACCGCCCCGCCCTGCGCTCGGCCGCCGTGGCCCTGGTGGGAGGGGTGGTGGGCATCACCGTCGTCACCACCGGCCTGGTGGAGCTGACCCTGCGCTTCGACCACGACCGGCCCCGCCTCCCCCTGTGGCGGGCCGGCCAGGCCGTGCTCGAGCGGCTGGTGGGCGTGCACGGGGTGTGGCTCCCCGACCGCCTCGACGACTTCCTCTCCCCCGCCCTGCTGGCCGTGGGCATCGCCCTGGCCCTGGTGGCCGTGCTGCTGGCCACGCGGCCCCTGGTGGACCGGCGCCGCTCGTGGGGGCGCCTGGCCGAGGTCTACGCCCGGGACATCGTGCGCCGCCACGGCAACGGGACCCTCGACTACTTCGCCCTGCGCAGCGACAAGCAGTGGTTCTTCCACCGCGACTCCCTCGTGGCCTACGCCATCTACAACGGCGTCTGCCTGGTCTCGCCCGACCCCATCGGCCCCTTCGCCGAGCGGGAGCAGGTGTGGTCGGCCTTCCGGCGCTTCACCGACGACCAGGGCTGGGTGGTCACGGTCATGGGGGCGGGCGAGCAGTGGCTCCCCGTCTACCGGGCCACGGGGATGCACGACATCTACATCGGCGACGAGGCCGTGGTCGACGTCCAGCGCTTCTCCCTGGGGGGCAAGTCCATGAAGGGCCTGCGCCAGGCCTACAACCGCATCGCCAAGTACGGCTACACGGTGTCGTTCCACGATCCCGGCCGCCTGGACCGGGCCACCGCCACCCGCCTCACCGGGCTCATGGCCCAGAGCCGCCGGGGCGAGTTCGAACGGGGCTTCTCCATGGTCCTGGGGCGGATCTTCGACCCCCGCGACGAGCACCTGGTGCTGTGCGTGGTGACCGCCCCCGACGGCACCCCGGCCGCCATGTGCCAGTTCGTGCCGGCCCCGGGCATCGGCGGCTACTCCCTCGACCTGATGCGGCGCGACCGGGGCGAGCACCCCAACGGGCTCATCGACTTCGCCCTGGTGGCCACCATCGAGCACCTGCGCCAGCTGGGGTGCAAGGGGCTCAGCATGAACTTCGCCGCCCTGCGCTCGGTGCTCGAGGGCGAGCGGGGCGACGGCCCCACCCAGCGGGTGGAGCGCTGGGCCTTGAAGAAGCTGTCGAGCTTCCTCCAGATCGAGTCGCTGTGGCGCTTCAACGCCAAGTACGGGCCCGACTGGCTGCCGCGCTACGTCGTCTACGACACGGCCGAGCACCTGGCCCCGGTGGTGTTCGCCATCCTGCGGGCCGAGTCGCTGTCGGAGATGCCCGTCATCGGGCGCGTGATCGCCGCCACCGACCGCCGTAGCCACGGCCCCGGCGCCCGCCACGGCGACGAGGGGGGCAGCGGGGCCTCGCTCCTGCCCTTCCAGGTGCCGGACCCCTCCACCGTGCCGGACGAGGGCCCGCCCCCGGCCGTGCCCGCCCCCCCCGCATCCCGCCGGGCCTGACCCCCGTGGCCGGGGCCCGGCGCGTCCGCCCGGCCCGCCCCGGGGAGGCCGGGGCCCTGGCCGAGCTGTCGGTGGCGGCGTGGCGGGCCGCCTACCCCGGGCTCGTCCCCCAGGACTACCTCGACGCCCTGCGCCCGGCGGCGCGCCTGGCCGGGTTCGAGGCCGCCCTGGCCGCCACGGCCTGGCCCCGGCGCGGCGTCCTGGTCCTCGAGGGTCCCGAGGGCGCCCCCCTGGGGTTCTGTTCCCTGGGCCCGAGCCGCGACGACGACGCCGAACCCGGCGCCGTGGGCGAGATCGAGACCTTCTACCTCCACCCCGGGGCCTTCGGCACCGGGGCCGGGGACCTCCTCATGGCCGGGGCCCTGGCCCAGCTGGCGTCGGGCGGCTTCGGGCGGGCCACGCTGTGGGTCCTCGGCACCAACGACAGGGCCCGGCGCTTCTACGCCCGCCACGGCTGGCGCCCCGACGGGGCCACCCGGCGCCACGACTGGGAGGCCTTCGTGGCCACCGACGTGCGCTACGCCCGGGCCGTGGCCGCGCCGTGACCAACGGCCCTGTCCCCGGCCCCCCGCCACGGCGCACGGTGACGGTACCGGCCGTGGGGCCGGGACCGGGTTGGGAGGGGGTGCCGCCATGGCGCAGGTGCTGGAGCGCAGCGAGGCCACGTGGTCCGGGATGCGGCTCGGGGGCGGCGACGGCCACCCCGGCTGGTACGCCCACGGGGCCGGGGGCGTGTGGCTGGGCTACTGGGACGGCGCCGCCTGGCGCCACGACGGGGCCGCCGTGGCGGTGGCGCTGCCGGTGACGGTGCCCGCCCCGTGGACGGCACCAACCCCGTGGACGGCGCCCGCCCCGCGCACGGCACCCGCCCCGCGCACGGCACCCGCCCGGCCGGCCCGGCGCGCCGGGCTCGATCCCATGGCCCCGGTGTCGCACCTGCGACTGGCCCTGCTCCTGGTGGGCGCCGTGGTGGCGGCGGCGCTGGTGGTGGTGCTCGGGATCGTGTGCACCACCTGACCGAGACCTCCCCGAGACAGGGCGCCACCCCCGTCGGGGCCGGGCCCCGGGGAGGAGGGGTCAGGCGCCCCGGGTCCGCCGGAAGGCCAGGAGCCGGCCCCGCTTGCTCACCAGGGCCACGTCGTCGACCTCGACCCGCCCCTCGTCGGGGCGCGACGGGGAGATGGCCGCCACCGCGCCCAGGGCGTCCATGACCTCGGCCGCCATGTCCGGGGGCCCGAGGCCCCCGTCGGGGCCGAACCCCTCGTCCTCGTCGTCGACCGAGGTCAGGGGGAACACGGGCAGGGGGTCCATGGTGGTGAGGGCGTGGGCGTCCTGCACGGCCAGGGGCGGGGCGAAGAAGTAGCCCTGGCCCACGTCGGCGCCGAGCTCGCGCAGGATCTTCACCTGCTTGGCCGTCTCGACGCTCTCGGCCACGGTGCAGATGCCGAGGGAGTGGCTCACGTGGACGATGGTCTCGACCATGGCCCGGCTCACGCCCCCGGCGTCGGCCAGCCCGCCGATGAGGGTGCCGTCGATCTTCATGGTGTTGATGGCGAACTGGCCCATGCTCTCGATGGTCGACCAGTCCGAGCCGATGTCGTCCACGGTCAGCTGGATGCCGAGGCGCGACATGGCGTGCAGGTCGGCGGCGGCGGTGTCGTCGACCACGCTGGTCTCGGTGATCTCCACCGTGAGGCGGTCGGGGTTGAGCCCCGACTCCTCCAGGGCGGCGGCGGCCGCGGCGGCGGCCTCGCGCCGGCGCAGCTGGAAGACCGAGCAGTTCACGGCCAGCTGCAGGTCCGACTCCCAGCGGGAGGCGGCGGCGCACGCCTCGGACAGGACCCAGGCGTTGAGGGCCACCATGTGGCCGTTGGCCTCGGCCCAGGGGATGAGCACGCTGGGGGGGATGGGCCCCAGGTCGGGGTCGTTCCAGCGCAGCAGGGCCTCGAAGCCGAGCAGTCGGCCCGTGGCCAGGTCGACGGCGGGCTGGAAGACCAGCTCGGGCTCGCCGTCGAGGCCCAACTCGGGCCGCGGCCTCATCCCGGCCACCCGGTGATCGAGGCAGTCACCCCCGTGTCATCGGCGCACCCGCTGGAGTCCTTGAGCGCGCCCGCAGCCCGCCCCCGGGCCACCACCGGGGCCGGAAGGCCCCATGGAGACCCAGGGGCGGACCCGGTGGACGACTCAGTGGAAGAGCGAGGTGAGCTGGGCGGCCTGGTGGGCGAAGTCCACCAGCGGGGCGGGCCACACCCCGAAGAGCACGGTGACCACCACGCACACGCCGATGGCCCCGGCGGCCGAGGCCGGGAGCCCGGGGTCGTCCGGCGCCACGTCGGCCGGCGCCGGGGGCACGCCCACCGACCCGGCCTCGCCCGCCAGCGGGACCGCCGCGGCGGCGGCCGGCACGCCGGCCCCGGCCCGCACCGCCGCCGCCCCGCTGTACATGACCAGGACCACCCGCAGGTAGAAGAAGGCGGCGATGGCGGCCGACACCATGGCCACCACGGCCAGAGCGGTGGAGCGGGCCCCCACGGCGGCCGAGATCACCTCCAGCTTGGCCAGGAAGCCGGTGGTGAAGGGGATGCCGGCCTGGGCCATGAGCAGGACGGCCAGGGCCCCGGCCAGGAGGGGGCGGCGCCCGGCCAGGCCCCGGTAGCGCTCGAGGTCGTGGCGGGCGTCGCCCGGCCCCGCCACCACCGTGACCACGGCGAAGCTCCCGATGACCATGAAGGTGTAGACGAAGAGGTAGTAGAGGGCGCTCTCGATGCCCCGCTGGGTGGCGGCCTGCAGGCCCAGGAGCACGAAGCCGGCGTGGTTGATGGACGAGTAGGCCAGCATGCGCTTGATGTCGCGCTGGGCCAGGGCCACCACCGCCCCCAGGAGCAGGGTGATGGCCGCCATGACCCATACCGCCGGCTGCCAGTCGGTGCGCTCGATGCCGAAGGACGACACGAAGACCCGCAGGAGGGCGGCGAAGCCCCCCGTCTTGGCCACCGCCGCCATGAACCCGGTGACGGGGCTGGGCGCCCCCTGGTAGACGTCGGGCGTCCACAGGTGGAAGGGCACCGCCGCGATCTTGAAGCCGAAGCCCACCAAGAGGAAGGCCATGCCCGCCAGGAGCAGGCCGTTGTGGAGCAGGACGTTGTGGGCCAGGTAGGCGGCGATCTGGCCCAGGTTGGTGGAGCCGGTGGCCCCGTAGACGAGGGCGATGCCGTAGAGGAAGACGGCCGAGGAGAAGGCCCCCAGCACGAAGTACTTGAGGGCGGCTTCCCCCGACTCCACCCGGCGGGCGTTCATGGCGGCCAGGACGTAGAGGGCGATGGAGAGGATCTCGAGACCGAGGAAGATGACGATGAGGTCGTTGGCCTGGCCCATGATGATGGCCCCGGAGGCCGACACCAGCATGAGCACCTGGAACTCCGGCCCGGTCGTCCCCTCGCGCCGCATCCAGGCCTCGCCCAGGAGGGCCGACACCAGGGCGGCGCACGACACCAGGATGGCCACCAGGGCGCTGAACCCGTCCTCGATGACGGCGGCGTCGATGGTGACGTGGCCGTGGCCGCCGTGGTTGGCCACGTCGAACCACTGCACGATGGACACCACCAGGGCGGCCAGGGCCACCCCCATGGCCAGGGCCGTGGCCACCTCGGGGTCCATGGGCCGGCGCAGGAGGGCCGACACCGTCAGGATGAGGAGGGCCCCGCCCAGGAGCATGAGCTCGGGGAGGATGGCCAGGTAGCTGATGTGGGGGAGGGAGAACCCCGACGCCGCCAGCACGGTGCTCATCGGACCCTCCCCGTGGCCGCCGTGGCCGGGGCCGCGCCCCCGCCCCGGTGCACCCCGTGGGCCCCGGTGGCGGCGGTCGGGGCCGTGCCGGTGGCGGCGCCGCCCGTCCCCACCGTGGCCACGGCGGGCTGGTGGGTGCCGGTGGCCCCCTCCACGTGACGCACGAGCAGGTTCACCGACGGGGTGATGCGGTCCAGCACCGGTTTGGGATAGACGCCCAGGACCACGATGAGGGCCAGCAGGGGGGCCACCACGGCCACCTCGCGCCACGAGAGGTCCCGCACGTGGGCGTTGGCCTCGTCGGGCTCGTGGTGGAAGGCCTGCTGGTAGGCCCACAGGAGGTAGAGGGCGGCCACCAGGACCCCGATCACGGCGGCCAGGGCCCACCACCGGTGGGTGAGGAAGGTCCCGGTCAGGACCAGGAACTCCCCCACGAAGCCGTTCAGCCCGGGCAGCCCGATGGCGGCCAGCATGGCGATGGTGAACACCCCCGCCATGAGCGGGGCCACCCGCTGCAGCCCCCGCAGCTCGCCCGCCTGCCACGTCTTGCGCCGCTCGTAGATCCAGCCGATGACGATGAGCAGCACGGCGATGATGAGCCCGTGGTTCACCATCTGCAGCACCCCCCCGGTCACGCCCTGGGTGGTGAGGGCGAAGGTGCCGAGGACCACGAAGCCGAGATGGGCCAGCGAGGAGTAGGCCACCAGGCGCTTGAGGTCGCGGGTGGCGCAGGCCACGATGCCGCCGTAGAGGATCCCGATGACCCCCAGGGTGAGCAGCAGCGGGGCCAGGTCCACCACGGCCCGTGGGAAGAGGTTGAGGTCGAAGCGGATGATGCCGTAGGTGCCCATCTTGGCCATGACCCCGGCCAGCACCACGGCCCCACCCGTGGGGGCCTCGGCGTAGGCGTCGGGCGACCAGGTGTGGAAGGGGA
>DATJOV010000459.1:0-5042 GCA_035506735.1 Acidimicrobiales bacterium
TGGTGTCCCCGAACATCTCCACCCGGAGCGCCGTCTCCTCGTAGGCCGGGTGGATCTCGATCGTGTCCCCGCGCGCACGGAACGTCCCGCGCACCAGGTTGAGGTCGTTACGGTCGTACTGGAGGTCGACCAGGCGACGCAGCATGGCCCGCTGATCGAGATGCTCGCCGACCGCGATCCCCAGGATCCGGTCGCGGTATTCGTCGGGTGACCCCAGGCCGTAGATGCAGGAGACCGAGGCCACCACGATGACGTCGGGTCGCAGCAGCAGGCTCGAGGTGGTGGCGTGGCGCAGCCGGTCGATCTCGTCGTTGATCGACGAGTCCTTCTCGATGTAGGTGTCCGAGGTGGGGAGGTAGGCCTCGGGCTGGTAGTAGTCGTAGTACGAGACGAAGTACTCCACCCGGTTGCGGGGGAAGAGCTCCTTGAGCTCGGCCGCCAGCTGGGCCGCCAGGGACTTGTTGGGCTCGATGACGAGGGTGGGGTGCTGGGCCTGCTCGATGGTCCAGGCGATGGTGGCGGTCTTGCCGCTGCCGGTGATGCCCAGGAGGGTCTGGTAGCGCTCGCCCCGGGCCAGGCCGGCCGACAGGGCCTCGATGGCACGCGGCTGGTCCCCGGCGGGACGCAGGGGCGTGACGACCTCGAGGCGGGGCACGCCTCGATGGTACCGGGGGGGTGTGTCAGCCGGCCCCGGCCCGGCGCCGCTCGAGCTCGGCCCACACCCGGTCCACCTCGGCCACGAGATGGGGACGGTCCCCGGCGTTGTCGACGACGTAGTCGGCCCCGGCCAGGCGCTCCTCCCGGGGCACCTGGGCCGCCACCCGGGCCTCGGCGTCGGCGCGGGAGAAGCCCCGTTGCTCCACCAGGCGCGCCACGGCCAGGTCCACGGGGCAGTCGACCACCACCACCACGGCCAGCGAGAGCAGGTCCCGATGGGCCGGGGTGAGGAGGGGGACGTCCAGGACGACCACGGCGTCCCCCCCCTCCTGGGCGGCGCGGCGCTCGGTCATGACGGCCCCGATGGCGGGGTGGGTGATGGCGTTGAGCGCGGCCAGGGCCTCGGGGTCGGCGAAGGCCAGGGCGGCCAGGGCGGGACGGTCGATGGTGCCGTCGGGGGCCACGATCCCGGGACCGAAGCGCTCCACCAGGGGGGCGTAGGCCGGTCCCCCCGGCACCACCACCTCCCGGGCGATCCGGTCGGCGTCGATGAGGACCGCCCCCCGCTCCACCAGGAGGTCGGCCACCGACGACTTGCCGGCCCCGATCCCCCCCGTGAGCCCCACGGCGAGCACGGCCCCTCCCTCAGCGCCGGCCGGCCGGCCCCGCCGCCGGGCCGGGACGGGTGCGGGCCGCCTCCTGCACCAGGACCTCGAGAGTGCCGGCGGCGGTGGCGTCCCAGGTGAGGGCGGCGGCCCGCTCCCGGGCCCGGCGCCCCATGGCGTCCCGGGCGCGCCGGTCGGCCAGGACGGCCCGGAGGCCGTGGGCGAAGGCCGACCCCGGCCCGGTCCCTGGCCCGGTCCCTGGGCCCGCCCCCAGGTCCACCAGGACCCCGGTGCGCCCGTCCTCCACGGCGTCGCGGTGCCCGGCGATGGCCGAGGCCACGGCCGGGGTGCCGCACGCCCCGGCCTCGCTCAGGGTCATCCCCCACCCCTCGCGCTGCGAGGTGGCGGCCACCACCCAGGCCCGGCGGTACAGCCCCACCAGGGCGTCGTCGTCGAGGTAGCCGGGCAGCTCGATCCACCCCGCCGCCCCCACCCGGTCCAGGTGGGCCTGGAGGCGGCCCCGCTCGTAGCCCTCCCCGGCGATCACGGCCCGGAGGTCGGGCATGTCCCGGCGCAGCTCCACCAGGGCGTCGACGAGCACGTCCCAGCGCTTCACCGGGACCAGGCGCCCCACCGCCGCCACCAGGGGGGTGGGGGAACGCACACCCCCGGGGGCGAAGCGGGGGTCGATGCCGGGCGGCACCACCGCCACCCGGGCCGGATCCAGGCCCAGCATGGTCACGATCTCGCGGCGCGACGAGGCCGAGAGGGTCACGACCGGGGTGGTGCGGTACAGGGGCGGGGCCAGGCGCCGCTCGATGACCGAGCCCAGGCGGGCCCGGCCCGGGCGCAGGACCATCTGCCACATCTCGGCGTGGACGTGGTGGAGGAAGACCACCCGGGGCGGCGCCGCCCACAGGGGCGAGCAGAAGGGCATGCCGTTCCAGATCTCCACCGTGGCGTCGACGGCGCCGCGATGGGCCAGCCCGGCCAGGGCGGTGCGGGGGAAGACGCTGTAGCGACGCCCCCGGCGCTCCACCCGGTAGCCCTGGCGCACCGCACGCCCCGCCAGGCCGGGGGACCCCGAGGTGCGCACGGTGACCTCCAGGCCCGCCCCCGCCCACCGGGCCGCCACCTCGTGGGCGTGGCGCTCGGACCCTCCCGCCTCGGGGTCCTCGAGATCGCGCCACGCCACCACGGCCACCCGCCGCACCCCCAGCCGGGCGGCCCGTTCCGCCACCTCGGCCAGGGTGGCGGCCGGGTCGAGCCCGGGGGCCACGGCCGGGGCCCCCGTCATCCCCCCGCGCCCTCGGGTGCGGGGGGCCCACGGCGCACCACGTGGCGGTGGGCCACGGCGAAGCACACCAGCAGGACGGCGAGCAGACCGGCCTGGACGGCCAGGTCGGCGTGGGCCGTGGTCCGGTAGGCCCCGTGGGCGGCCCACGTGGCCGCCACCAGGGCCCCCGCCCCTCCGGCCAGGACCACGATGACCCAGCGCCAGCCGATGCCCAGGAGGTAGATAGACAGCACCAGGGTGACCGACAGCAGGACCATGGCCACCACCAGGCTGGAGAAGGCCGGGGACGCCTCGGTGAGCTTGCGCCCGAACACGGCGCTCAGGAGATGGCGGGGCACGGCCGCGGCCAGGCCCAGGAGGACGATGCAGGGGACGGCCAGGACGGCGAAGGTGTAGCCCAGCTGGCGCAGGGCGTGGCCGCCGGCCTGGTGGCGGATGGCGGCCTCGGGCAGGAGGTAATTGATGAGGACCAGGGCCCCGAAGACCAGGGCCTTGGACGGCACCGAGATCGCCGCGTACGACCCGGCGTGATGGGGGGCCCGGGCCCCGAGGACGATGACGTCGGCGTTCTGGAGCACGGCCAGCAGGAGGAGGCTGCCCAGGGCGGCCAGCACGTCGGCGGCCAGGTCACGGCCCCCGTGCACGGTGACGGGCATGGTGCCCCCGGCCGCCTCCACCGACAGCTCGGCCGCGTCCTCCACCGGGTCGGGGGCGGCGGGGGGACGGGCCAGGGCCCGGGTGGAGGTGATGCGGGCGTGGGTGACGGTGGTGAGCTCGGCCACGAGCACCCCCAGGGCGGCGCCCTCCACCCCCAGCTCTGCCGCCAGCCCCACGGTGAGGGCGCAGCGCATGACCGCCTCCACCACCAGGTTGACGGAGAGGTCGAAGTAGTCGCGCCGGGCCTGGAGCAGGCCCCGGTCGATGGAGACGAGCACCCACACCCCGCCCGCCACCAGCATCTCGGCCACCCCGTTGGCGTTGGGGAGGGACAGGGCCGAGGCCACCGGGCCCCGGATCAGGACCATGACCACGGCCAGGCCCACGAGCGAGACCTCGCCGATGCGGTGCACCCGGGCGGCCCACGGGCGCAGGCGGTCGAGGTGCCCGGTCGACTCCCAGGCCGACACCCGGCGCACCACCCCCACCAGGAGGGCCGAGCCGGCCGGGGTGGCCACCACCAGGAACAGGCTGAGCAGGACGATGACCGTCCCGTAGCCCCGGGTGGAGAGGACGTGGGCGGAGAAGACCGTGGTGAGGAGGTTGAGCAGGCCCACCATGGCGGCCGCCACGGCCAGGGGGATGGCGTGGCGGAGCTCGGAGCGTCCTGCCCCCGGCGCCGCCGCCGGCGTGGGCTCGGGGTCGCTGCGGCGCCCCGGCGTGGGACCCGACCCCACTACGGGGCGCCGGTGCCGGTGGCGGCGGCCACCCTGCGGGCGACGACCGGCGCCTGGCGACCGGTCCCCGCCTCCCCCCCGTTGCCCAGCTTCTCCTCGTGGTACTCCTCGTCCACGTTGACGCCCCACACGTCGTGGCGGGCACCGTGGACGATGTTGTCCACGGTGAGCATGGCCGTGTACATGGAGTGGTCCTGGTTGTTGTACTTGTGCATCCCGTTGCGCCCCACGGGGTGGACGTTGGGCACCTCGTCGGCCAGCCAGTGGCGGATGGTCTCCACCGCCGCCCGGTAGGTGTCGTCGTAGACGGGATAGGCCTTGGGCATGCGCACCACGTAGCCCCGCTCGACCCGGCCCTGGGGCACGAGGCCGATGGTGGCCAGCTCCTCGGTGGCCAGGGCGACCAGGTCGTCGTCGGGCAGGCCCCACAGCTCGTCGCCCTCGAAGACGAAGTACTCGAGGCCCAGGCAGGTGGTGCCGGGGCGGACCATGTGCGGGGACCACGACCCGAAGTTCTGGATGCGGCCCACCTTGACGTCGGGCGAGTGGATGTAGATCCAGTTGTCGGGGAAGCCGGCCGTCTCCGGCACGACCAGCGCCACGGTGAGGAAGTCGCGGTAGTGCAGGTCGTCGGCGGCGGCCAGCACGTCGGGGGGCGGGGGCGGCTCGAGCGCCTGGACCAGGGCGGCGAAGGGCATGGAGCTGATGACGTCGGCGGCCTCGACGCGCCGGGCGCCGCCGCGCCCGAAGCGCACGGCCTCGACCCCGAGCGGGCCGCGCTCGAGGGCGGTGACGGGCGAGGCCATGCACACCTCGACCCCCGCCTTCTCGACGAGGTCGCGGCAGGACTCCCACATCATCCCCGGCCCGAGCTTCGGGTACTGGAACTCCTCGATCAGGCTGGTGACCTGGTCGGCGCGGTGGCGGCGACGGCCCAGGCGGGCGCGCACCGGCTCCCACACCGCCTTGAACAGCGACATCCCCTTGATGCGCTGCGCCCCCCAGTCGGCCGACAGCTCCGACGCCGGGACCCCCCACACCTTTTCGTTGTAGGTCCGGAAGAAGTGCTCGTAGAGGCGCCACCCGTAG
>DATJOV010000460.1:0-9276 GCA_035506735.1 Acidimicrobiales bacterium
GGGGGCGACGACGCGGGCCCGCACCGCGCTCAGGACGGCCCGGGTCCGGATGGGGCGCTCCACGGCGTAGAACGACGCCGTGCTCACGGCGACGGTGACGGCGCTGCGCACCAGGAACAACGGGACGCCGGTCAGGCCCACCCGGGTGCTCGTGAGGGCCACGTCGAGGGGGAAGTGCCACAGGTACATCCCGTAGGAGATCCGGCCCAGGTACCGCAGCGGGGCCCAGGCCAGGGCGCGCGCCAGCACCCCGGCCGGCACCAGCACGGCGCTCAGGATGACGGCGGCCACGCTCAGCGACACCAGGAGGAAGCCACCCCGGAAGACGAAGGTCTGCCCGTACTGGAGCTGGGACCAGGCCCAGGCGCACACCCCCACGCCCGCCACCCCCGCCACGGCCAGCGCCCGCCTGGCCCGGTCCGGGAGCTCGGCGTCGCCCCGCCGGCGCCACAGGGCCAGGCCCGAGGCCAGGGCCGTGCCCACCAGGAGGCACTGGGCGTGGGTGTCGGTGCCGAAGTAGACGCGGGTGGGGTCGGTGCCGGGGGTGAAGAGGAGGGCCATCTCGAGGGCCGAGCCGAGCGCCCCGGCCACCGAGACGGCCAGGAGGGTGCGCAGCCCCCGGGCCGTGTCCCCGCCCCGGGCCCGCATGACGACGAGGACCACCACGGGCCACACGATGTAGAACTGCTCCTCGATGGCGAGCGACCAGGTGTGCAGGAGCGGGCTCACCGGTCCCGTCAGGGCGAAGTAGCTCTGCCCGGCCACGATGTAGCGCCAGTTGGCGCTGTAGAAGAGGGTGGCGATGCTGTCCCAGCGCAGTCCGGGGTAGGTGCCGGGGGCGGCCACGAAGCGGGCGTAGAGGACCACGAAGACCAGCACCACCAGCAGGGCCGGCAGCAGGCGCCGGGCCCGGCGGGCCCAGAAGGCGCCCAACCCGATGCGCCCCGACCCCGACCACTCCGTCACGAGCAGCGTGGTGATGAGGAAGCCGGACAGGACGAAGAAGGCGTCCACGCCGAAGAACCCGGCCGGGAGGAACGCCAGCCCGCTGTGGTACGCCATCACGGCCAGCACGGCGAAGGCCCGGACGCCGTCGAGGGCGGGCATGTAGGCCAGGCCGTGGGTGCTCTGGCGGGCCCCTCCACCCGGGGACCGACCTCCCCGCCAGCCGCGTCGAGCCGGCACCTCCACACCCCCCTCGTCCTGGCCCGAGCCGCTCGTCACCGGGCGAACCATTGTGGCAGACGACCCGGCCCGATCCGGGGCGCTCGGCTCCCCGCGCCAGCGGCCCCGACCGGGGTCGCCCGGGGGGGACGGCTCAGCGCACGGTCAGGGTGACGGCGGCGGCGGCGGCGGTGCGGCCGGTGACGTCGGTGGTGGTGAGGCGGACGGTGTAGGAGCCGGCGGCGGCGAAGGTGTGGGAGACGGTGCGACCCGAGCCGGTGCCGTGGTCGCCGAAGCTCCAGGCGTAAGAGGTGATGTCGCCCTTGGAGCGCCCCCCGTCGAAGCGCACGCTGTGCCCGGCACGGGCCGTGGCCGGGGCCCGCACCACGGCGGTGGGCAGGTCGAGGTGCTGGATGCAGGCCGTGGACCGCGCCGCGTGGAAGTCCTCGTTGCTGAACTCCTCCTGGGTGAGGTAGTGGGCCCCGTCGATGGTCTGGTTGTACCGGGCGCCGGCGCTCCCCGAGGAAAGGCCGTAGAAGCCCACGCAGTCGTCGGCGATCTCGTTGCCGCGCCGGTCGTACCAGGCTGTCCCGTAGGGGTCGGTGATGGACTCGTTGAGCTCGTGGCTGAGCGAGTCGATGACGGCGTCGGCGTCGGGCTGGCCGTTGGGGGACTGCTCGGTCCCGAACGAGGCGTCGTTGCCGCAGGTGAAGCCGGTGGGGGAGTCGTAGACGGGGAAGGGCAGATCGGCGTAGACGGCCCCGGCCCCGGTGTTGTCGTGGTAGGCGCAGAAGGTTCCGCCCGCCTGGCTCACCGTGCACGCCCCGTTCTCGGCGTCGTCGCGGCCGTCCTCGCACGACTCCACCCCCTTGGGCAGGAAGACGGCGTAGACGTGGGCCAGGTCGGAGGGGAGGTCGTCGCTGTGCTCGACGTCGGCCACGACCGACTGGAGCTGGGCGTCGGTGACGCAGGCGTCGTAGCCGGCGTGGTCGCTGTAGACCGCCCCGCTGTCGGGCGTGCACCCGTCGTCGAGCCCCGAGGTGACGTCCACGGGGGCGGCGACGTGGACGGCGTAGGGGGCGCCGTACTGGAGGTCGTCGGAGAAGACGTCGGTGGCGGTGCCGTCCTCGGCCGCCACGTCGGCCAGGTAGCCGTCGATCACGCCGGTGTAGCTGGCGGCGAAGGCCCCGGCGGCGCCCCAGTAGATGGGGACGACGGTCACGCCGGCGGCACTGTCCATGACGGGACCACCGTGGTCGACGATGGGCGGGGCGCCGCCGTAGTACCGGCCCTCGTGCACCGCCCCGGCCCGGGCCGTTCGGACCGCCGCCTCGCCCGAGGCACCGGGCACGGCCCGGCAGGCGCGGCGTCGGGCCACGGGCCGGGGCGCCACCACCCCCAGCAACGGGCCGAGCCGGGTGGTCACCGGGGCGGCGGGGACGTCGCAGCGCACGGCGCCGGCACCGGCTGCTGCCGCCGGAGGGACCGGCGCCACCACGACCGGCGCCACGACGGTGGCGACCAACCCGCACGCCACTGCTGCCCAGCGGGCCCGTGCCCCGGTCATGGTGCTCCTCCCCGCCCTTCCGCCCGGTCCGTTCCCGGACCGCGGGCGGGGACGACGCCGACCGGTCAGCCAAGCACGGGGGGCGGGGGGCGTCGTCGTCAGATGTGACGATTGGGCCCGGCCGACAGCGCCCCAGCCGTCACGGCCCGTCGCCGGCGGGCACGTGGGTGTCACGACGGTGCACTGGCGACGGCCACGGCCGAGGGGCGGCCTCCCACGTGCACGGCCCGCCCGGTCCGGCCCGAGGTCAGGTCGACCGGGGTGAGGGTGCCGTCGAGCCCGGCGGCCCAGGCCTCGGTATCGCCCCGGGCCAAGGCCACGTCCTCGACCACGTGCCCGACCGCCACCGGGGTCCCGGGTCCACCCAGGGTGATGCCGGCCAGGGTGAGGGGCACCAGGGTCGTCCCCACCGCCACCCAGGCCGTGGCGGGGGATCCGGATGCAGAGGCGATCACCACCGCCCGGGGGCCCGCCCCCACCGGGACGGGGCGGCCGGCCGTGGCCGTGGCGAGGTCGACGGGCGTGAGGGTCCCGTCCCCCAGATCGGCCACCAGGGCCGTGGCGCCGTCGGGGGTGACGGCCACGGCGTCGGGCTCGCTTCCCACCGGGATGCGGGGCCCCGCCGTCATGGTGCGAAGGTCGACCAGGGTCACGGCGTCGGCGGCGAGGTCGGCCACCACCGCCGTGGACCCGTCGGGGGTGACGGCCACGGCGTCGGGCTGGTCCCCCACGGCGATGGGGGCACCGGCCCGCAGGGTCCGCAGGTCGATGGGGGTCAGGCTGTTGGAGCCGAGGTTGGCCACCAGGGCCGTCGTGCCGTCCGGGGTGACCGCCACGGCGTCGGGTTCCACGCCGGTGGCGAGTCGGGCCAGGACGCTGTTGTCGGCCGTGTCGAGCACCACCGCCACGTCGGCACCCTGGGCCGCCACCACCAGGCGTGCTCCGTCGGGCGTGGCGGCCAGGGCCGAGGGGAGGGAGCCGATGCTGATCCGTCCCCCCGCCGTCTTCGTGCCCAGGTCGACCGGGGTGACGGTGGTCCCGGGCAGGGCGGTGAAGGCGAAGTTGGCCACGTACGCCTCGGCCGCCCCCGGGGTGGAGGCCAGACCCGCTGCCCCGCCGCACGCCGCCCCCAGCACGGCCACCAACCCCAGGACGGCCAGGACGGGGCGGGGCCCTCGCCCCGGACGGGCGCGGCGGGACACGGAAGGGATCAGGGTCGCCCGACGCTCAGCGGCGTGCGTGGCGGGGTGGGCAGCGCCTGCGGATCAGGACTGGGGCGCGGCGGGGACCGTGGGCGGGGTGGTGGTGCGGGACCGGGCCCGCGTGTCCACGTAGTAGACGATCCCGGCGATCACCCACAGGACCACGGCGATCACGATGGCGGCCTCGCCCCGGCGCTTGCGCTTGGCGTGGGTGTGGATGTGGAGCGCTCCGAGGAACGACGGCAGCTGGTTGGCGTCGACCGTGAAGTAGATGATCCCGGCGATCAGGGCCAGCAAGCCCAGGACCCCAAGCACGGCCGCAAGCCATTTCATCGGTGTCATCCGTGCCACTTTAGCCACAGGGCCGGCGCTCGTCCCACTCGCCCGGCCCTCACTCGGCCCCGAATTGGTCGGGAAGCGTGCCGAAGGCCAGCGCCACCGCCGCCAGTTGGGAGTTGACGTTGAGCTTGCGCAGGATCGAGCGGATGTGCGAACGCACCGTGGTCAGCGACACCACCAGCGTGGTGGCGATCTCGGCGGCGGAGCGCCCTTCCATCATGTGGAACAGCACCCGGCGCTCGCTCGGGGTGAGGTGGACGAGGGTGTCGTAGGGGGCCGGGAGCTGGCCCGGGCCCCGCAGCTCGTCGTAGCCGTTGGCCGAGGTGCTCCCGTTGCCCGTGACCCGCCGGGTGGCCTGGCGGGCGAGCTCGGGGGACAGGAGGTCGGAGTGGAGCAGGCCCACGGCCCCCTGCTCCACGCACACCGCCAGGGCGGCCGCACTGGCCCCCACGCTGAGGGCGATCACCGGGGTCCCGGCGTCACGCAGGGCCCGGGTGATCCGGGCGGCGTGGTCCCAGGCGTCGGTGACGGGGTGGCCGGCGCCGTGCCGGAAGGTCTCGGGCTGGAGCACCACCACCGCCACGTCCGGCTTGGACAGGTAGAAGTCGAGCAGGAGGGCGTCGAGGTCGGCGCCGGAGGACAGCA
Organism: Acidimicrobiales bacterium; assembly: GCA_035506735.1. Lineage (GTDB taxonomy): Bacteria > Actinomycetota > Acidimicrobiia > Acidimicrobiales > UBA8190 > DATJOV01. Next base: position 4,918 of record DATJOV010000460.1, read on the forward strand.
CGGGCCGCGACCCCAGGCGGCGGGCCACGGTGGCCACCGCCTCCATGACGGGGCGGGGGCCGGCGGCCGGGGCGGCGTCGGGGTCGACGAGGAGGACCCGGAGGGCGGGCGCACCCTCGATCGGCCCCTCGACCCCGCCCGTGGCGTGGTGGCCGTTGACGGCGGGGGAGGCCCCGAAGGGGCCCTCGTCGTCGAGTGCCACCACCACCCGGCGGTCGAGGCGGCGCGGCTCGCGCCCGGTGCGCTGACACGGCTCGGTCCCGTTGAACCTGCCCCGGGGCGCGCCCCGCCCGGGGGCGACGGCCTGGTTGTCGGGGACGTGGGTCACCGCCACCAGGGTGGCGGGGGACGTTCCCGCCGTGGCCCCGACGTGGCGCCTGGTGTGGCGGAGCGAGGCCATGGCCGCCGCCGCCAGGGTGGCCGGCTCGACCTCGGCCGTGCTGGCCCCGATGCCGATGGCGACGTGCAGGTCGAGGGCGGTCGCCCCCACGGCGAGGTGGTCGCCCATGGCCCGGGCCAGGCGCCGGCCCAGGGCGCTCGGTGCCACCCGGTGCGAGCCGTTGCCGAGGACCACGGCCACGCGGGGACCTCCGAGGAGGCAGAGGCGATCACCGGGGCGGATGCAGCGCTCCATGCGCCGCAGGGCCAGGCGCCACAGCAGATCACCCGACTGGGGGGCACCGGCGCGGGGCGAGGGCTGCACGTCGACACAGGCGATGACGCTCGAGCCACCCCCCGATCCCCAGGAACGGCGCTCGGCCACGATGGTGGCGGCCCCGTGGCCGTTGGGGGCGCGATCGGCGGCCCGCCGGTCGTGCCTGGGCAGGACGACCGTGGTCGCGTCAGATCCCGACGCGGCCATGGCCGCCCCCGGGTCCTCCCCCCCTACGCGTTCAACGAAGGCCGTCACCTTGCCATTGCGGCGCCCCGCACCCCCCTGGACCCCACCTCACGCAGCGTGGTCCTCGTCGCTCAAGCTACCGCGTTGCGCACTCGTTGGCCAAGCGATTTGTCCTGTGCAAGCAAAATCTGACGAAATCTCAGGCCCATTCCCCGGGTGGTTCCCCCCCGGGGCCGCGCACCGAGTCCGGGCGACTGCGGGGAGGGTCGGCGCCACGCTGGCCGGGGGCCGGTCAGAAGGTCTGGGGGAGGGCCAGGCTGATGTGCTGGAAGCACACCAGGAGGGCGCCCACGGTCACGGGAATGCCCATGGCGAACACCACCCAGGACCAGGGTCGGGCCCCCCGCCGCCACCCCACCAGGCCCAGCACGGCGGCCAGGACGGTGAGCGCCCCCCACAGCAGGGACTGGCCCACCTCGCCTCGGGTGCTCACCCCGCCCAGGCCACCCTCGTTGCCCCCGGCCAGGACCGGGACCGTGGTGGGGGGGGCCACCTTGCCGGCTGCGGTGGTGGAGGTGGTGGCGGCCGGGAAGCTCTGGGAGGTCACGGCCGTCTTGAGCACGGCCTTCACCACCAGCCGGGTGGCGGCGCTGTAACGGGGGTTGCAGGTGGTCAGGGTGAGGGTGGGAGAGGTCGTCTCGGCCAGGACCGTGGTGTTGGTGGGCTGGACCACCTCGGACCCCACCACCTGGTAGCCGAAGATGCCCTGGGCGGTCTGGATGTAGACGGGGTCCCCGGGCTGGAGCTCGTTCAGGTCGTAGAAGGGGGCCCCGTAGGTGGTGCGGTGCCCGGCGATGGCGACGTTGCCGGCCTGGCCCGGGAGCGAGGTCCCCAGGTAGTGACCGGGGCCCTGCTGGAGCTGGTTCTCGTCCGTGCCCTCCACGATGGCCGCCCCGTGCATCCCGATGGCGGGGATCGAGAGCAGCCCGATGGGGGTGCCCACCTTGGGGTCGGCCGTGGTGGGGGCCACCAGGGCGGTGTTGATGGGGGAGGAGTCGGTGGCCGTCCCCGGGGTGGTGGTGGGGACGGTGGTCCTGGGGGTGTGGAACTTGGTGGCCAGCTCGTTGCGCAGCTGGTCCTGGGCGTGGTGCTCGTACAGGGCCGTGCCCCACAGCTGGTAGGCCACGAACGACAGCAGGAGCAGCCCCGTCGTCACGAAGCCGACGGCGACGCGCTTGACCAGACGGCCCGTTCCCTTCCCCCCCGTCACGGAATGCAAGCTTAGGGTTCCGCTCCGGGCTGTTGCCGTCGGGGGAGGGCCCCCGACCGGGTGACGTCGGCGTCACAGACCACGGCCGGTCACCCCACGGCTACCCCCTGGTAACAATGGCCCCGAACAGGGGGAAAAGGGCCGGGGGCCCCGAGGGGATTTCCTCAATCGTGACGATGTGGCCGGAAGGGGGCCTCCGTAGTGTGGCCCCGAGGGAATTGGTTCTAGTGGCATCGCGGCATTCCGCGCCCGTCGCAGAGGAGGGTGCGAGGATGACCCGGGGTGTCCGATCGGATGGGGAGGGGGGTGACGGGGGAATCACGGCGCGGGGAGCATGGTGCCGTGCGCGAGCGCGGCGGGTACGCCGGGACCGCACCCCCCCGGCAGCACCCTGATCCAGGCCGACCGCGGACCACGGGGGGGATGCGTGTCAGGAACTGACTCGTCCAATCAACCAGCAAAGGAGCATCACTACATGCGTCGCAAAATTCTGATGGGCGTTCTTGCCGTCGCCCTTCCCGCGGGGGGGCTTTTTGTCACGGCCGGGGCTGCCTCGGCCGGGAAGACCCCGACGCCTCCTGACCCCGGCGCCACCTGCGGAGTGTCGGGTAGCGTCAACTTTGCCTCGCCCGGTCTGTCGCTGAAGGGTTCGGTGACCTCGAACAAGACGTCCACGACGACGACCTCGGGCGTGACCCTGCACGGCTGCACGGGGAGCATCCCGGCCCAGAGCATCGCCACCAAGAACATCAAGTGCGGCAAGACGGCGGGCACCCCGGCGTCGAACCCGGCTTGCGAGATGAAGGGCCAGTACGGCTACGGCTCGTGGAACAACTACGAGACCGAGGGCACGACGTCCATCGCCAAGAGCCTCAAGAAGCTGAGCTTCACGGTGAACAACGTGTCGTACTCGACCAAGACCACGGGTGCCAGCGTCATCGGTTGCTCGAACCCGCCGGGACCGACCAACGAGGCCGGCTTCAAGATCAGCGGTGAGGTCAAGTCGCCCAAGCAGGACAAGGGTCAGACGGTCACGCTCACCGTGTGCCTCGGCACCGACGCTGGTCCCAACACGACGGGGACGTTCCACGCCGACTTCGGGTCGTCCAACCCGGCCCTCTTCATCACCTCGGCGGGCATCGACCCGGTCACCAGCTCGGTGGTCATCAGCTGAACCGGCGCAAGCCACCAGTAGCACACGCAGTACGCAGTACTCGCAGTGCAGTAGCACGCAGTACCTAGTGAGAGTTTCCGGGGGCGGGGCCAAACGGGTCCCGCCCCCGGGGGCTGCTCAGAAGAGGACGGGGGGGAAGTGCAGCAGCACCTGAGGTTGACCTCGAAGTTCCTGGCCACAGCTGGTGTCATTACTGTGCTGTTGGGCGGAACGTTGTTGGGCACGGCCGTCGCCGGCACAGTGACAACGACGCCCGGCATCAGCCTGACCATCACGGTCCCCGCCTCGACCGGAGCGACGTGCAACAGCTCGAACCACGCCGACCCCGTGTGTTCGAACGTCGCCGCCGGGGACGTCCTCACGTTGTCCGGCACCGGCTTCAGCCCCGGGGCCACGGCCTCGATCGTGCAGTGCAACAACGACCCCTCTCAGCCCCAGATCGTCTTCCTGGGCGAGTACATCCCCGTGAGCTGCTCGGCTCTGGCCCTGACCTCGATCGGCTCGAAGGGAGCAGCCAAGGGCACCCTGACCGGCACCCACACGATTGAGAGCGGCACGGTTGGCCCGCCCGTGGCCGGCACCCCGGTCTGCATCACGAACCGGGGTGGCTCGACGACGACCACCATCGCCATCCCGGACTGCCACACCTCGGGGAACGCCACCACCGACGCCGCCGCCTTCCCGTGCCCGCCCACGACGGCCCAGCAGGCTGCCGGTGACTTCTGCGTGATGTCCATCGGCGATACCGCCAACGACGTGGCCCTGGGTTCGATCTACTTCAAGGGCGAGACTGTGGGGGGTTCGACCACCACCTCGGGCGCCACCACCTCCAGCACGGGGGCGACCACCTCGTCCACGTCCTCGACGACCACCTCCACGTCCTCCACCACCACCACGTCGTCGACCTCGACCACGGTGGCCCCGACGACCACCACCACGTCGGCCACGACCACGACCACGGTGGCCCCCACCACGACGACCACGGTGGCGCCGACGACCACGACCACGGTGGCCCCGACCACGACCACGACGGTGGCGCCCACGACCACCACCACGGTGGCGCCCACCACGACC
>DATJOV010000461.1:0-12070 GCA_035506735.1 Acidimicrobiales bacterium
GTCGATGACCAGGTCGTAGGAGCCGGCCTCCACCGACGGGGCGGCCGCCTTCTCGGCCAGGAGCCCGGGCAGGGCCGCCAGCTCGGCGTCCCAGTCCCACGCCCCCTCGTCGCCCGGGGGGCCCTCGAGGTATTCCCACCCCCGCCCTACGGGCGGCGCCAGGGTGCGCAGGGACTCGAAGCTCCCCGAGGCGGCGTCGACCGCCACCGCCTCCACCACGGGGTGGATCCGCACCCGGCGCTGGGTCGCCACCGTGCCCGCCAGGTCGGCGAAGTGCTTGTCCTCCACCACGGCCAGCACCCGGGCCATGACGTGGTCGATCCCCGGGGCGGCCAGGAGGCGGCCGCTCCACTCGGCCAGGAGCCCGGCCTTGTCCTGGACGGGGACGGCGGCCGGGTCCAGGCGGAAGGGCGAGCTCCACGTCACGACCCCGTGGGCGGGCTCGGGGGCGAGCTCGACGGGGCGCCCCAGGGCGCCCGACGTGGCTGCTGCCAGCTCGAGGGCCTGGTCGGCCAGGGCGGCGGCGGCGTCGCTGTCGAGGGCCACGGTGGCGGCGAAGCCCACCGAGCCGTCGCGCACCACCCGCAGGCCCATGCCGAGCTCGGTGTCGTCCACCGTGGTCTCGAGCACGGCGTCGCGCATGGTGACGAACTGGGAGCGGATGCGCTCGATGCGCACCTCGGCATGGCTGGCCCCCAGGGCCGCGGCCCGCTCCAGGGCGGCGCTGCGCAGCCGCTCGAGGGGAAGCTCGTCCAGTTCGGCCGGGCCGGCCGGGCCCGGCGCTCCCGTCACCGGGCCTCAGCCCCCCGAGACGTCCTGGACCCGCTGCCGGCCGGCGGTGATGAAGGGCATCATGGCCCGGAGCTCGGCCCCCACCCGCTCGATGGGATGGGCCGCACCCTTCGCCCGCAGCTCCTCGAAGCGGCGCCGGCCCGAGCGGTTCTCGGCGATCCACTCCTCGGCGAAGGCCCCGGAGCGGATGTCGTCGAGGATGGCGCGCATCACCTGGCGCACGTGGTCGTCGATGACGCGGGGACCCCGGCTGAGGTCGCCGTACTCGGCCGTGTCGGAGATGGAGTAGCGCATGCCGGCGATGCCCTGCTCGTACATGAGGTCCACGATGAGCTTGAGCTCGTGCAGGCACTCGAAGTAGGCCGACTCGGGCTGGTAGCCGGCGTCCACCAGGGTCTCGAAGCCGGCCTGCACCAGGGAGGTGAGCCCGCCGCACAGCACCACCTGCTCGCCGAAGAGGTCGGTCTCGGTCTCCTCCTCGAAGGTGGTGTCGAGCACGCCGGCCCGGGTGGCCCCGAGGGCGTGGGCGTAGGACAGGGCGAGGTCGTGCGCCTTGCCCGAGGCGTCCTGGGCCACGGCCACCAGTGACGGCACCCCGCCCCCCTCGGTGTAGGTGCGGCGCACCAGGTGCCCGGGGCCCTTGGGCGCCACCATGGCCACGTCCACCCCGGCGGGGGGGACGATCTGGCCGAAGCGGATGTTGAACCCGTGGGCGAAGAACAGGGCGTCGCCCTGGCGCAGGCCGGGGGCGATCTCGGCCTCGTACACCGGGCCCTGCTCGGTGTCGGGGAGGAGCAGCATGACGAGGTCGGCCTCGGCCGCCGCCTCGGCCACGGGGAGGACCCGCAGGCCGGCCTCCTCGGCCTTGCGGCGCGACGACGATCCCGCCCGCAGGCCCACCCGCACGTCGACCCCCGACTCGGCCAGGTTCAGGGCGTGGGCGTGGCCCTGGGACCCGTAGCCGACCACCGCCACCTTGCGGCCCTGGATCAGGCTCCCGTCGGCGTCGGACTCGTAGTACAGCTTGGCCATCTCAGCGTGCCTCTCTTCTCGCTCGGACCCCGGTCACCCCGCCTGGAGGTTCCCGCTCACCCCGTGCAGCCGGGAGGACCGGCGCTCCAGCTTAGGCAGGGCCACCCGCCCCGTCCGCTGGAGCTCCACGATCCCGAACGGCCGGACCAGGCTCTCGAAGTCGTCGATGCGGCCCGGGGGCCCGGCCATGACCACGGTCATGCGGTCGCTGCCCACGTCGACGATCTTGCCCTCGAACACCCCCACCAGGGCGATCACCTCCTGGCGCTGCGACGGTCCCGCCTCCACCGTGAGCAGCAGGAGCTCACGCTCGATGGCCTCCTCGGGGGCGAGCTCGGTGATCGACACCACGTTCACCAGCTTGTCGAGCTGCCGCACGATCTGCTCCAGGGGGGCCGACTCCACGTCGACCACGATGGTGATGCGGCTGAAGCGCTCGTCGTCCGTGGGGGCCACGGCCAGGGAGAAGATGTTGAAGCCGCGCCGGCTGAACAGCCCCGCCACCCGGGCCAGCACGCCCGAGCGGTTCTCCACCAGGGCGGTGACGATGTGGTGGCGGACGGCGTGGCCCGGGGCGGTCCCCGGTGCCGGGCTCACCGGCCCCCCTCGCCCTGGGACGGCCCCACGATGATGTCGTCGTTGGCGGCCCCGGCCGGCACCATGGGGTACACCTTCTCGAAGGCGTCGGTGCGGAAGTCGATGACCACGGGGCGGTCGTCGATGCCGTTGGCCTTCTCGATGGCGGGCGCCACCTCGTCGGCGGACTCCACCTTGAGCCCCACGCAGCCCATGGCCTCGGCCCACTTGACGTAGTCGGGCAGGTCGGGCGAGAGGTAGACCTCGGAGTAGCGCTCCTCGTAGAACAGCTCCTGCCACTGGCGCACCATGCCCAGGTAGGCGTTGTTGAGGATGGCCACCTTCACCGGGATGCGCTCGGCCGATGCCGTGACCAGCTCCTGGGCCGTCATCTGGAAGCAGCCGTCGCCGTCGACGGCCCACACCATGCGGTCGGGGCGGCCCACCTTGGCGCCGATGGCGGCGGGGACGGCGAAGCCCATGGTCCCCGCCCCCCCGGAGTTCACCCAGGTGTAGGGATGGTCGAAGCGCCAGTACTGCGAGGCCCACATCTGGTGCTGGCCCACCCCGGCCACCACGATGGTGTCGTCGGGGGTCATGTCCCGCAGCGTCTCCACCACGAACTGGGGCTTGAGGGCCCCGCCCTCCTCCTGGGTGTAGCTGAGCGGGTACTGGGCCTGCCACGTGCGCAGCTGGGCCATCCACGGCTCGAGGTCGGGACCCTCACCCGCCCCGAGCACCCCCAGCAGCTCCTCGATCACCAGGCGGCAGTCGCCCACGATGCCCACGTCGGGACGGCGGACCTTGCCCAGCTCGGCCGGGTCGATGTCGACGTGGACGATCTTGGCCCCGGGGGCGAAGGCGCTCACCTTCCCCGTGACCCGGTCGTCGAAGCGGCTCCCCAGGGCGAGGAGGAGGTCGGCGTGCTGCATGGCGGTGACGGCGGTGTAGTTGCCGTGCATCCCGGGCATCCCCAGGCACAGGGGATGGCGGTCGGGGAAGGCCCCCCGGGCCATGAGCGTGGTGACCACGGGGATGCCGGTGCGCTCGGCCAGCTGGCGCAGGGCCTCGGCCGCCCGGGCCTTGAGGATCCCGCCCCCGGCGTAGATGACCGGGCGCCGGGCCTGGGCGATGAGCTCGGCCGCTCGGCGCACCTCGGCCGGGTCGCCCTCGGTGCGGGGGTGGTACCCGGGGAGGTCGAGCTCGTCCATCGAGGACGGCCAGTACCAGTCCATGGGAGCGTTCGACACGTCCTTGGGGACGTCGACGAGGACGGGGCCGGGACGGCCCGTGGTGGCCACGTGGAAGGCCTCGGCGACGACCCGGGGCAGGTCCTGGGCGTCGGTCACGAGCCAGTTGTGCTTGGTGATGTCCATGGTCACCCCGGTGATGGGGCACTCCTGGAAGGCGTCGGTGCCGATGGCGGTGGTGGCCACCTGCCCGGTGATGACCACCATGGGGATCGAGTCCATGGCGGCGTCGGCCAGGGGGGTGACGATGTTGGTGGCCCCCGGGCCGCTCGTCACCATGGCCACGCCGGGGCGCCCCGTCACGTGGGCGTAGCCCTCGGCCATGTGGCCCGCCCCCTGCTCGTGGCGGACCAGGACGTGGCGGATGGACGAGTCGAGGATGGGGTCGTACACGGGCAGGATGGCCCCGCCCGGGAGGCCGAAGATGACCTCCACGCCCTGCATCTCGAGGCTCTTGATGAGGGCCTGCGCCCCTGTCAGTCGCATGGTGTCCCTGCCCTTGTGGTCGTGGGGTGGCTGGGTGGGTCGGATCGGATCGGAGGGAACGGTCCCGGGAACGAAAACGACCTCCCCTGGGGGAGGTCGTGAGGCGCACGGAACCGCAGACGCGGCCGCGTGCGCTACCGGAGGACTACCAGAATGCGCGCGGTCGAGCCGGTCCCCGGGTTCATGGCCCCTCCAGTCTCGCACGGCGACGCGCCGGGGGCAACCCATGCGGGATGGGCGCGGAATGGGCGCGGGATGGGCGCGGAATGGGCATCGGCACCGGCCCACCCTAGGGTGGGCCCGTGGACGAGCTCACGGCCCGGCGGGCCCGCTCCTTCGGCCCCGTGGCCGCCATGTACGACCGGGTGCGCCCCGGCTACCCCCCCGACGGGGTGTCCTGGATCCTGGAGCCGACCACGGTCGGTGACCCCGGGCGGGGGGGGCGGGGACGGTGCCGGGTGGTCGACCTCGGGGCGGGCACGGGCGCGCTCACCCGGGACCTGGTGGCCCGGGGCCACGAGGTGCTGGCCATCGAGCCCGACCCCCGCATGCGCGCCGTCCTCGAGACCCGCGTCCGGGGAGCCGAGGTGCGGGCGGGCACGGCCGAGGACCTCCCCCTCGACGACGGGACGGCCGACGTGGTGGTGGGGGCCCAGATGTGGCACTGGGTCGATCCCGGCCCGGCCGTGGCCGAGGTGGCCCGGGTGCTGCGACGGGGGGGGACGCTGGGCCTCATGTGGAACCTGCGCGACGAAGGGGTGGCCTGGATGCGGGAGTTCGGCTCCGTCTTCGGCGGGGACGACGTCCACCGGGGAGCCGCCAACGTCCACCTGCCGGCCGGCTCGCCCTTCACCGCCACCGCCGCCCGGGACTTCCGCTGGTCCCAGGAGCTGGCGCCGGGCGACGTGGTCGACCTGGTGGCCACCCGCAGCCACGTGGCCGTGCTGCCCGACGAGGAGCGGGCCGAGGTCCTCGAGCGCGTGACCGCCTTCGTGGCCAGCCACCCCGCCGTGGCGGGCCGGGGCCGGGTGGTCGTCCCCTACGTGACGAGCTGCTGGCGGGCCACCCGGACCTGACCGGACCCGGGGCCGTCAGGGCTCGGTGATGGCGCCGCGCTCGGCCCCGGTGACGAGGCGGGCGTACTTGGCCAGGACCCCGCTCGTGTAGCGGGGCTCGGGAAGCGTCCAGTGGCCCCGCCGGCGCTCCAGCTCGGCCGGGGCCACGTCGAGGTCGATGCGGTGGGCGCCGACGTCGATGACGATGCGGTCCCCGTCGGCCACCAGGGCGATGGGGCCCCCGTCGACCGCCTCGGGGGCCACGTGGCCCACGCAGAAGCCGTGGGTGCCGCCCGAGAAGCGCCCGTCGGTGACGAGGGCGCAGTCGCCCCCCCGGCCCGCCCCCTTCATGGCGCCGGTGACGGCCAGCATCTCGCGCATCCCCGGGCCGCCCTTGGGGCCCTCGTAGCGGATGACCACCACCGTCCCGGGCTCGATGCGCCCGGCCAGGATGGCGTCGAGGGCGTCCTGCTCGCCGTCGAAGACCCGCGCCGTGCCGGCGAAGGTGGCGGCGTCGATCCCGGCCACCTTCACCACCCCGCCCTGGGGGGCGAGCGAGCCCCGCAGGACGGCGATCCCCCCCGCGCTGTGGATGGGGTCGCCCAGGCGGTGCACCACGGCGCCGTCGGGGGCGGGGGGGTCGAGGGCGGCCAGGTTCTCGGCCACGGTCCGCCCCGACACCGTGAGGCAGTCGCCGTGGAGGAGGCCGGCCTCGAGCAGCTCGGCCATGACCGTCGGGACCCCGCCCACCCGGTCCAGGTCGACCATGTGGTAACGGCCGTGCGGCTTGGTGTCGGCGATGTGCGGCACCCGGCCCGCCACCCGGTTGAAGTCCTCGAGCTCGAGCTCCACCCGGGCCACGTTGGCGATGGCCAGGAGGTGCAGGACGGCGTTGGTCGAGCCCCCCAGGGCCATGACCACGGCGATGGCGTTCTCGAAGGCGGCCTTGGTCATGATGGCCCGGGGGCGGATGTCGCGCTCGAGCAGGTGCAGGACGGCCTGCCCCGAGGCGTAGGCGAGGTCGCCCCGGCGCAGGTCGACGGCGGGGGGCGAGGCCGACCCCGGCAGGGACATGCCGATGGCCTCGGCCACCGAGGCCATGGTGTTGGCGGTGAACATCCCGGCGCACGAGCCGGCGGTGGGACAGGCGTGGTGCTCGATGAGCGAGAGCTCCTCGTCGCTGAGCTTCCCGGCGGCGTGGGCGCCCACCGCCTCGAAGACGCTCACGATGTCGAGGGCCTCGGCGTCGGGGCGCCCCGGGATGACCCCGGGGAGGATCGACCCCCCGTACAGGAACACGGACGGGAGGTCGAGCCGGGCCGCCGCCATGAGCATCCCGGGGAGGGACTTGTCGCAGCCGGCGAAGGTGAGGAGGGCGTCGAAGCGCTCGGCGTGCATGACGGTCTCGATGGAGTCGGCGATGACCTCGCGCGACACCAGCGAGGCCCGCATCCCCTCGTGGCCCATGGAGATCCCGTCGGAGACGGCGATGGTGACGAACTCGACCGGGAACCCCCCGGCGTGGCGCACGCCCTCCTTGGACCGCTTGGCCAGGGCGTCGAGGGTGAGGTTGCACGGGGTGACCTCGTTCCACGACGAGGCCACCCCCACCTGGGGCTTGCCCCAGTCGTCGTCGGTCATGCCGATGGCCCGGAGCATGGCCCGGGCCGGGGCCCGGGTGGGACCGTCGGTGACCTCGTAGCTCCGCAGCTTCATGCCGTGGCCACCGGGCCGGGCGGGGTCGTGCGCGTCGTCAGCCATGGGCCGACAGGTTAGGGCCGGCCATCGCGTCGACGGTCACGAGGGGCGCCGTCCCCGGCCCGCGCCGGGCGGTGCCGGGCTCAGGCCGGGCGGTCGGGCCCGAACACCCGCCACGGGCCCACGACCCGCACGGCGAGGCCCCGGGGACCGGCCACCACCGCCGTGCGCAGGCGCAGGGCGGTGGCCAGGACCAGTCCCCCCAGGGGGAAGGCGGCGAAGAGGCACCCCAGCACCGACCACGCCAGCGGATGCCCGAACACCGACACCAGGGCGAGGGTCACCACCGCCACCACGGCCAGCAGGACCAGGCAGACGCCGGCCACCACGCCCAGGGCCCGGCGCGCCAGGGAGGACCGGCCGAGGCGCCACTCCAGGCGGGGGACGGCCCCCGTCACCCGGTCGGGCCCGACCTGGACGAGCTCGACCTGCCCTGCGCCGTCGGTGGTGTCCACGCCGTCGAGCTTACGGTGCCCGTCCCCCGACCGTGCCGGCGGGCACCGGCCCCGGAGCGCCCCGCACTCAGCCCCGCAGGCGGCGCAGCTCCTCGGCCACGGCCTTCCCGTTGGCCCGCCCGGCCGTGGCCCGCATGACCTCGCCCGTGAAGAACCCCGCCACCTTGTCCTCGCCGGCGCAGTAGCGCTCCCATTCCCCGGGGTGCTCGGCCACCACCTGGGCCACGGTGGCGGCCAGGGAGTCGGCCGCCAGGGCCTCGAAGCCGCGCCGGCGGGCCAGCTCCTCGGGGGCGGTGGCGTCGTCCTCGAGCATGTCGCCCAGCACCGTCTTGGCCTGCTTGGGGCTGAGGGTCTTCCCGGTCTCCAGGGCGAGGAGGGCGGCGTAGCGGGCCGGGTCGAGGCGCCGGGCCCGCTCGGCGTCGGCGGCGGCCTCGTTGGCGGTGCGCACCAGGGCCAGGCCGGCCTCGGCGCCGGCCTCGACCGCCCCCAGGACGAGCGCGTCGAGCCCGAGCTCCACCACGGTGGCGATCTGCTCGGCCCGCTCGCCCGCGCTCTGCCCCACCAGGGCGGCGATGCGGGCCCGGCGGTCGGCGGGCACGGGCCCGAGGGCGCCGGCCACGGCGGCCTGCCAGGCCGGGTCGGGGTCGAGGGGGACGAGATCGGGCTCGGGGAAGTAGCGGTAGTCGAAGGCCTCCTCCTTGGAGCGCAGCCCCACCGTCTCGCCCGCGTCCTCGTCCCAGTGCCGGGTCTGCTGGAGCACCGTGTCCCCCGCCTCGAGCAGGGCCACCTGGCGCCCGATCTCGAAGTCGATGGCCCGGCCCAGGGAGCGCAGGGAGTTGAGGTTCTTGATCTCGCACCGGGTCCCGAGCGCAGCGGTGCCGGCGGGGCGGACCGAGACGTTGGCGTCGACGCGCATGGACCCCTCCTCCATGCGGCCGTCGGAGGCGTCGGTGGCCACCAGGATGCCGCGCAGCTCGGACGCGTACAGCCGGGCCTGGGTGGCGGAGGCGATATCGGGGGCGGAGACGATCTCGACCAGGGGCACGCCGGCCCGGTTGTAGTCCACCAGGGCGTGCTCGGCGTCGTGGATCCGGCCCCCGCCCCCCACGTGGGTGGTCTTGCCCGTGTCCTCCTCGATGTGGGCCCGCACGATCCCCACCCGGGTGCCGTCGGGGAGGGCCAGCCAGCCCTCGACGTTGATGGGGGCGTCGTACTGGCTGATCTGGTAGTCCTTGGGCATGTCCGGGTAGAAGTAGTTCTTGCGGTGAAAGCGCGACCGCCGCACCTCGCAGTGCAGCGCCAGCCCGATCCGCATGGCGTACTCCACCGCCGTGGCGTTGAGCACGGGGAGCGATCCCGGCAGGCCCAGGCAGACGGGGCACACGTTGGTGTTGGGCTCGTCGCCGAAGGCGTTGCGGCACCCGCAGAAGAGCTTGGTGCGGGTCTTGAGCTCGCAGTGCACCTCCAGGCCGATCACCGCCTCCCACCCCGGGGGCGCCCCGCCGGTGGCGCGGTCCGCCGCCGGGCTCATACGGCCCGCACCCGGGGCGGGGTCCGGGCCGGGGCGGCCGCCTCCACCACGGCGGCGCTCCGCAGCAGCACCCCCTCGCCCAGCGCCGGCGCCAGCACCTGCACGCCCACGGGGAGGCCGGCCCCGTCGTCGCCGAAGGGCACGGTGACGGCGGGATGGCCGGCCAGGTTGGAGGGGACGGTGCAGACGTCGGAGAGGTACATGGCCCAGGGGTCGTCGACCTTGGCCCCGATGGCGAAGGCCGTCGTCGGGGTGGTGGCGCCCAGGAGGACGTCGAAACGCTCGTAGGCGCGGGCGAAGGCCTCGATGATGAGGGTGCGGGTCTTCTGGGCCTGCCCGTAGTAGGCGTCGTAGTACCCGGCCGACAGGGCGTAGGTGCCGAGCATGATGCGGCGCTTCACCTCGGGCCCGAAGCCCGCCGCCCGGGTGGCGCCGTTCATGGCCTCCACCGTGGCGGCCTCGACGCGCAGGCCGTAGCGCACCCCGTCGTAGCGGGCCAGGTTGGAGGAGGCCTCGGCCGGGGCCAGGAGGTAGTAGGCGGGCAGCCCGTGGCGCACCTCGGGGACGGCGCAGCGCTCCACCGTGGCCCCCGCCCGCGCCAGGGCCTCGGCCGCCTCGGCCACCCGGGCCGCCACGGCGGGGTCGGTCCCCTCCACCAGCTCGTCCACCACGCCCACGGACAGGCCGTCCACCCCCTCGTCCAGGGAGGCCAGCAGGCGGGGGGCGGGGCGCTCCAGGCAGGTGGAGTCCAGGGGGTCGTGCCCCCCGATGACCTCGAAGAGGGCGGTGGCGTCGGCCACGGAGGTGGCGAAGGGGCCGATCTGGTCGAGGGAGCTGGCGAAGGCCACCAGCCCGTAGCGCGACACCGTGCCGTAGGTGGGCTTCATGCCCACCACCCCGCACAGGGCGGCGGGCTGGCGGATCGAGCCCCCCGTGTCGGAGCCGAGCGCCAGGGGGGCCATGCCGGCCGCCACCGCCGCCGCCGACCCGCCCGAGGACCCCCCCGGGACCCGGCCCGGGTCGTGGGGGTTGCGGGTGGGCCCGAAGGCGGAGTTCTCGGTGGAGGAGCCCATGGCGAACTCGTCGAGGTTGGTCTTGCCCACCACCACGGCTCCGGCGGCGCGCAGGCGGGCCACCACGGTGGCGTCGTAGGGGGGGCGCCAGCCCTCGAGGATCCGGGACGCGCACGTGGTGCGCACGCCCCGGGTGCACAGGTTGTCCTTGAGCGCCACGGGCACCCCGGCCAGGGGACCGGGGTCCCGGCCCGCCGCGGCGTCGGCGTCGATCTCGGCCGCACGGCGCCGGGCCTCGTCGTGGAGCACGGTGACGAAGGCGTGCAGCTCCCCGTCGAGCTCGTCCACGGCCCGCAGGTGTCGTTCCACCACGGCGGCGGCGCTCTCCTCCCCCGAGCGCACCCGGGCGGCCAGCTCGAGGGCGGGCGAGGGCGGCGGCGGGGTCACGGCGCCTCCCCCAGGATGCGCGGCACCCGGAAGCGGTGGTCCTCCACCGCCGGCGCCTGGGCCAGCACCTCGTGGCGATCGAGGCAGGGCCGCTCCTCGTCGGCCCGCAGCACGTTGCACAGGGGGAGGGGATGGGCGGTGGGCTCGACCCCCTCGGTGTCGAGGGCTCCCAGCTCGGCCGCGTGGGCCAGGACCGACGCCAGCTGGGCGGCGTACAGCTCGAGCTCGTCCTCGGTGAGGTCGATGCGGGCCAGGCGGGCCACGTAGGCGGCGTCCTGGCGGGTGAGGCGGGGGGCGTCCCCGCTCACGCGTCGGGCTCCGCCGCCAGCACCCGGCGCAGGAAGGCCAGGGCCCGCTCCTCGATCAGCGCGGCATCGTGGTCGAGGGTGGCCACGTGGTAGCTGTGCTCGAGCCAGACCCGCTCCACCGGACCGGTCACCGTGGCGGCCAGGAGATCACCCGACGAGGTCGGCACCACGTGGTCCTCCCGGCTCGAGCACAGGAGGACGGGGCAGCGGATGTGGTCGAGGCGCGACGCCACGGCGTCGATGCCCTCGAAGAGGCTGAGGACGGGGGCGATGGGGGTGCCGGGGTAGGAGAGCTCGACCACCCCCGCGGCGGCGATGTCGGAGCCGATGCCCGGTGCCACCTCCGTGCCGGACTCGAGGATGCCCCGCATGACGTCGCGGAAGGTGTCGGCCGGGGGGTCGACGAAGGGGTTCACGAGGACGAGACCGCCGATCTCGGCGTGGTGCTCGGCCAGCCAGCACGCCAGGGTCCCCCCCATGGACAGGCCGGCCACGGCCACGCGCTCGCACCGGCCCACCAGGCGGCGGTAGGCGGCCTCGGCCGCCTCGGCGTAGTCGGGCCACCGGGTGGGCATCATGTCCTCCACCGCCGTCCCGTGCCCGGGCAGGAGGGGCAGCTCCACGCTGTGGCCGTCCTTGGCGACGGCCTCGGCCAGGGACCGCAGCGACTGGGGGCTCCCGGTGAAGCCGTGCAGGACGAGGACGCCCGAGGCGTCGCCGTCGTGGGTGAAGGGCTCGGCGCCGGGGAGCACGGGTGCGGGCACGGGCCGATGCTAGCGAGCGTCGGGGACGGCCCCCTTGCGCGGATAGGGTGAGCACGGCCCCGGTCCCCCCTCGAGCGGGTCCGGGCCGGGGTGCACGGCGCCGCAGGGGGCGGCGGGCAGCGAGCAGCAAGGAGCACAGCGACGATGGCGCAGTTCCCGTTCCTCAGCGACGAGTGGGTGGGCGAGGCTCGGCGGATCCGCGAGGAGGTGGGCGAGGGCGGAGCCGCGGTCCAGCACCAGATGCGCATGAACCTGGTCATCACCGACGTCCCCTTCGGTGAGGGTCCCATCGACGCCCACATGGACACGAGCGGCGGACGCATCGAGCTCGAGACGGGCCACCTCGAGGCGGCCGACCTCAAGGTGACCCTGGACTACGACACGGCCAAGACCATCCTCGTCGACGGCAACCTCGCCGTGGGGATGCAGGCCTTCATGGCCGGCAAGGTGCGGGTCGAAGGGGACATGGCCAAGCTGATGATGCTCCAGGGGAGTGGCCCCGACGCCACCGCCCAGGAGGTGGCCAAGCGCCTGCGGGAGATCACGGCGTAGTCACCGGTCCGGCCCGTCCCACCGGGCCGAGGCGCTCCGGGCCGGTGCGAT